>JAISKT010000380.1 GCA_031261295.1 Candidatus Symbiothrix sp.
TTTGTTTTTGAAGCAAACAATAAAAAACAAAGTTTCCTGGGCGATAATGCCGCTTCAAAATTGGTGTTATTGACGGATACTTTTTATCCGAGGATCGAAGTTACTTTTGGCGGAAACGACTCGTTCCGTGAGGCTTTGCTGATTGATGTGGACGAATTTATCGGGGTGAAAGGCTTCAAAGCCAAAGGGAAACGAATCACCACGTTTGAAGTTGCCAACATCAGGGAAATCGAACCGGCACGCTTCCCCGAACCGGAAGAAGACGATGCTCCGCAACCCGATATTGATATTGAACCGGAAGAGGACGATAAACCCATTTCAGAATTATTAGATGAAATCACCGGGCAACAAAGGCTGTTTTAGAATGAAGAAAATGAAAGTAATGAAAATAATGAAAATAATATTTCTTTCATTACTTTCATTGTTTTCATTATTTTCATTTGCTCAAGATAAGATTTCTTTGACTTACCAATCTACGATGATTGGCATCGGCAATACGCGGGCTTACGATACCTATTTATCTCCCTTAGAATATTCGGGCGCTAATTTCGGGATTATTCATGAACAATTGAAAATGACCGGTTTAATGAATGGAAATGTTTCCGCGCAGCATCTTTTCAATATTGAATTGGCCGAAGCGGAAAATCCGATGGGAAATGCCACCGGTTACGTAGGAAGTCTGGAATATGGTTATGGATTGCATTACCGTTTTCAACCGGTACGGAAAATACAGGTTTTTGCCGGACTGCAAGCCGATGGTTTAGTGGGTTTTATATACAATACCCGCAACGGGAACAATCCGGTCAATGCAAAAGTCAATCTGAATTTTAATTTATCCGGCATGGCGACTTACCGGTTCCGGATTAAAAAGCAACCGGTACAATTGCGTTACCAATTGAATATCCCGGTGGCAGGTTGTCTGTTTTCGCCTGAATTTGGGCAGTCTTATTATGAAATAGGTGAGGGAGACAGCGGCCATTTGGTTCATTTCGCTTCTTTGCATAATCAATGGATTATGCGGAATTTTTTGTCGGTGGAACTTCCGTTGCCTTTTTGCACTTTGCGTTTGGGCTATATGAATTGGATTTATGAGACGAAAGTGAATAGCTTGGATACCCGGATTCTTTCCAATTCAATATATATAGGTGTTTCTAAGAATTTTTTCAATGTTCCGGCTCGTAAAATAAATAAAAATAATTATCAAAGTGTCTTTGAATAAATACCCCTCTAAATCTCCCCTGAAGGGGAGACTTTGGCTGACGCACGAAACAAGATGGGCGCAGGCTCTCAAAGCCCCCTTTAGGGGGTTGGGGGTATTTGCAATTATTGCCTTTTCTCTTTTCTCCGCTTGTGTGGAAGTAGAAGAATATGACAACAATCCGCGAGGCAATTTTGAGGCTTTGTGGAAAATCATGGATGAGCACTATTGTTTTTTTGATTACAAAGAAATCAATTGGAACCAAATCCATACCAATTATTCGCAACGGATCAGCAATGATATGAATCAGGAATCTTTGTTTATGCTTTTGAATGAGATGCTTCAGGAATTAAAAGACGGACACGTCAATATTTCCTCCGCTTTTGATATGGGCCGCTATTGGAAATGGTTTGAGGACTATCCGGTTAATTATAAGCAGGAATTGATTGATGATTATCTGGGGACGGATTATCAGATGGCGAGCGGTATCCGCTACAAAATTCTGGAAGACAATGTCGGTTATCTCCGGTATGCGGATTTTTCTTCCGGGATAGGGGAAACAAATTTGGATTATGTGATTGACAAATTCGGGATTTGTTCCGGTATCATTCTGGATGTGCGGAACAATGGCGGCGGCGTTTTAACCAATTCCGACATATTGGCTTCCCGGTTTTTCAATGAAAAAACATTGGTCGGATACATTCAACATAAAACGGGAAAAGGGCATGCTGATTTTTCCAAGCCTTATCCCAAATACATTGAACCATCCACACGTTTGCGATATCAAAAGCCGGTCATTGTTTTGACGAACCGCAAGTGTTTCAGTACGACCAACGACTTTGTCAATGCGATGCGTTCGGCCCCGAATGTAACCATTTTGGGAGATAAAACCGGCGGCGGCAGCGGATTGCCTTTCTCGTCCGAACTACCCAACGGCTGGTCGGTTCGTTTTTCGGCTTGTCCGATGTATGATGCGGCTATGCAACAAATTGAATTTGGCATCGAACCGGATATTCCGGTCAATCTATTGGAAAAAGACGCCCGGGAGGGGAAAGATACCCTGATTGAAACGGCCCGGGAGTTAATCAAAACGGGGAATTGACAACTAATCTACGATTATGAAATACTGTTTGAACATACGATCCATCTGTTTGCTGCTGCTTTTAAGCGGTTCTTCCGTTTGGGCTCAAACCACTAAATTTTATTCGACCGAACAAGGACTTTCCAATAGTTTTATTAATCAGATTTACCAGGATAAAAAGGGATTTATATGGATTGCAACGGAAAACGGATTAAATAAATTTGACGGAACGCAATTTGTTACTTACCGGAAAATACCCGGCGATTCAACTTCCCTGAGAAACAATCATGTGCTGACCTTGCTGGAAGATTCCTCCGGAAATTTTTGGATCAGCTGTTTTGGCGGGTTGATGAAATATGACCGCGATACGGATTCTTTTCATGAATTTCAAGTCTATGGTGAAGACGGGAAACGGTTGTCTCCTGCTATTATGTCGATTGTTGAACGGAAAAACGGCGATGTCTGGTTTGCTACTTCGGGCGCCGGCCTGTTTTCGATTAAAAAGGGAGAAACCCAATGTACACCGGAAACGCTTTTGAATGAACATTTAGGCAGCATTTTCTTGACGGCTATTTATGAAGATTCAAACCGCCGGCTATGGATTGGAACAGAAAACAGCGGCCTGAACGTTTATTCTTTTGATACGGGAAAATTGGATCTTTATACAACTTCCTCTGATACAGGAAACCAAATCACAAGCAATGCGATTTCTGCTATCTGTGAAGGCGAATCGGGAACTGTTTTTGTCGGAACATTAAACAATGGATTGAACCGGTTTGATTCGTCCAACCGGGAAATCACGCCTATTTATGGAGAAAATGAGGATAAACATATACCGGTAAAAACCCTGATTTTTACCAAATCAAGACAATTATACGTAGGCGCCGACGGCAACGGAATGAAAATCTACAATTCGGCGAAACAAGCGCTTGAAACTTTTGAACCGGTTTCTACGCCGTTTGATTTTCATAAAACAAAAGTACACAGCCTGTTGGAAGACAAAGACGGAAATATTTGGGTGGGGCTTTTCCAAAAAGGAGTGGTTTTTATTCCGGCCAATCCCAACGAATTCAATTATTACGGATACAAATCGTTCAAAAGAAACAGTATCGGTTCCAATTGTGTTACAGCTATTTATAAAGATAAAGACGATATTGTCTGGGTGGGAACGGACAATGACGGACTGTATGCCCTGAATGATAAAACGCAACAGGTGAGGCATTTCAAACATACCGACCAAGCCAATTCCGTACCCAATACGATTATGTGCATCCGGGAAACAAACGACGGTAATTTCTGGATTGGTTCTTACCTGAATGGTTTTGCCTTGTTTGACAAACAAAAAGGAACCTGTAAATTCATTAATAACCAGACGAATAATACCTTGTCAAGCAATAAAGTCTATTGTATGACTGATGATAAAAGAGGCGGACTTTGGATTGGAACGTATGGCGGAGGGCTTTATAAATACGATATTGCCTCGCAAACCATTTCAAAACGTTATTATGAACAGAACGAAAAAGAAAACGAACTGGCAAATAATTGGATTAATTCCCTCCTGTATGAAGACAGCGGCAAGTTGTGGATTGGTACTTTCAATGGATTGAGCTGCTTGAATTTAACGGATAATACATTTTATACATATCGCCGGGAAAATTCCAAAATCCCCAGCAATATCATTTTTTCTCTAAAAAAAGACCGGTACGGCAATCTTTGGATTGGTACGGACGAGGGATTGGCCTGCTTGAATAAGAAAACGGAAGAAATAAAGTCCTATACGATTAACGACGGCTTGTCGAGCAATGAAATTTGCGGGATTGAAGAGGATGAAAATGGAAATATCTGGTTGAGCACCCTGTCGGGCATTTCCATGTATTCTCCCATCAAAGGCGAATTTACCAATTATTATACGTCCGACGGCCTGCAAGGAAGTGAATTCAGTCGCGGCGCTTATTTCAAATCCATCAACGGGGAATTGTTTTTTGGCGGAATAAACGGGATAACCAGCTTTTTCCCGGAAAATATTCATCCCAAACGGGAAACCTTGAACATTTATGTTACTCATTTTTACTTGTTTGGAAAAGCAGTACAAAAAGGTCAGAAATCGGGAAATAAAGAAATCTTGGATAAATCCATCCTGGATGTGTCGCGCATATCGCTGGCTGCCGGGGACAATGTGTTCAGTTTTGAGTTTTCCACTTTGGAATACGGAAATCCGGAAGGTATTTCGTACCGTTACCGCCTCGAAAATTTTGATACGGAATGGCTGAATACACCGCCGGGAACCAACCGGATTACCTATACCAACCTCAATCCCGGTAAATATCAATTACAGTTTCAAGCGGTTGACAAAGAAAATACATCGGAGATTAAAACAATCGAAATCGTCATCCGTCCGCCCTGGTACAAAACCGTTGGCGCTAAAATTCTTTTTATACTTCTCATTTTGTTGCTGTTATATGCGATTTATTCCTATTTTTCTTCGCGAATGAAAGAACGGAACGAAATGTTGCGTTTGGAACATGCCGAACAAATCAATGAGGCCAAATTGCAGTTTTTTATCAATATTTCGCATGAAATACGGACGCCTATGACTTTGATTATGGGGCCTTTGGAAAAATTATTGGGGAAAAATAAAAATGCCGATTTGCAAAACACTTATTTGCTGATTTACCGGAATGCACAACGTATTTTGCGGCTGATTAATCAATTGATGGATATGCGGAAAATCGACCGGGGACAAATGCACCTGAAATCCCGTGAAACGGATATAGTCGGTTTTATCAAGGATATTATGCAAGCTTTCGAATATTCGGCGCAAAAGAAAAATATTAATTTTGAATTCAATCCCGGAATACCCGTTTTGAAAGCCTGGGTGGATTTGAACAATCTGGACAAAGTACTCTTTAATGTATTCTCCAATGCGTTCAAATTTACTCCCGATGAAGGTAAAATAACGGTTGAACTGACCACCGGAATCGATGATTTGATGGAAGGCCCGCTAAAGAATTACTTTGAAATTCGCGTACTTGATACGGGAATAGGTATTGATAAAGAGCAGATTGACAAAATATTTGAACGTTTTTACCAGATTGACAATGCCGCCGTCAATTCCAATTTCGGTACCGGCATCGGCTTGCATTTGTCCCGTTCGTTGGTGGTATTGCAACACGGAATTATTTATGCTGAAAACCGGACGGACACGCAGGGAAGTTGTTTTATCATCCGCTTGCCTTTGGGAAACGCTCATTTGAAAGCGGAAGAAATGGAAATCATTTCGGGACAAACCCCGATGGCGACTTTTGCCTATTCCAAAAAAGAAGATTTGTTTGCGATTGAAAATGAACCGGCAGAAGAACATGTTACAGTCAATGCCAGAACCAAATACCGCGTATTAATTGTTGAAGACGATCCGGAAATCAATAATTATATTAAGGCCGAATTAGCTCCTGTATATAAGGTCACTCAGTTGACGAATGGAAGGGATGCTTTGGCTTTTATTTCAAAAGAAAAACCGGATTTGGTGATCAGCGATGTGGTAATGCCCCAAATGGACGGTATCACTCTTTGCCGGAAAATCAAATCCAACGTAAATATCGACCATATTCCCGTTGTTTTGCTTACAGCTAAATCGGGAGCGGAAGATTTCGCCGAAGGATTGGATACGGGAGCCGATGCTTATATCGTGAAGCCGTTTAATCCGGAAATCCTGAAAAAAACGATTGCCAACCTGATCGCCAACCGGGAACGATTGAAAGACAAGGCGCAATCCCAAACCGAAGGCCGGATCAATAAAATCGAATTGAAATCGTATGATGAAATCCTGATGGAAAAAATCCTGAAAGTGATCAATGATAATCTCGAAAATCCCCAATTAAACGTAGAGATGCTCAGTTCAAGTATTGGAATGAGCCGGGTGCACATGCACCGCAAACTGAAAGAATTGACCAATCAATCGGCGCGTGATTTTATCCGTACCATTCGTTTGAAGCAAGCAGGCGAATTATTGCTGACTAAAAAATATACGATTGCGCAAGTTTGCAATGCCGTAGGGTTTGTTACATTTCCGCATTTTTCCAATTGTTTCAAAGAATTTTACGGCGTGTCGCCCCGGGAATATATGAATGGCTACGCCGATGCTAAGATGCGAAATAAGAAGAAAAAAGATTAAACTATGCCAATTCTTTTTTAAGCATTTGATAGATTTCTGTCCATGGTTTGACGTAAAGGTTTGTATTTTCATCGATTAAGCGAGAGTAGGTATTGGAGCCAAAATACAAATCACTCGCTCGTGTA
>JAISKT010000123.1 GCA_031261295.1 Candidatus Symbiothrix sp.
TTTTCCACTACTTCTATCTGCATAGTTGTACACGCTTTGTCGATGTTTGCTTTCGGATTCATAAAAGCAACCGCAAAAGCGAAATAAGACAATAGCAGCAAAGCTAATACAATATGTAAGATTTTCCTAACCATTTAACTTATTTTTAACCGGTTCAATCAATAATTCAATATCACCGGCTCCTGTAATTAATAACACATCCGACCCCTCTTTGGTTATAACATCCACCAAATCGTTGTAGTTTACCAATTTTTTATGCGGAGCGGTAACCAAATCAAGAATCATCCGGGAAGATACTCCCGGAATAGGTTCTTCGCGCGCCGGATAAATCGGTAATAGAATGACTTCATCAGCCAAAGATAGTGATTTTGCAAATTGATGGTAAAAATCTCTTGTGCGAGAATATAAATGTGGTTGAAAAACAACTGTTAATTTTCTATTGGGATAGCGTTTTCGCACCGATGAAACGGATGCTTCTAATTCTTCTGGATGGTGAGCATAATCGTCAATCAATACCAGATTATCCTGCTCAATATGAAGATCAAAACGTCGTTTGACCCCTTGATAAGAAGACATACCATCGCGTAATTCTTCATCAGAAAGACCGTTTAAATAAGCTATAGCCAAGGCAGCTATCCCATTAGTAATATTGATTTGCATAGGAACACCCAATCTAATGTCTGATATAGTTTTGTTAGGTGTAATGAAATCGAAAATGATTCCTCCATTGTTAAATCGAATATTATCAGCATAAAAATCCACATTTTCCCGATTTTCTTTTGAAAAAGATACTTTTGTTGAGCCAGTATAACGGTATAAACGAACATTGTTTTGCAGTTTTGGTTCAATATCCACTTCATTTTCCATTAATAGAACACCACCTTGTTTAATTAGTGAAGAAAACTGAATGAAAGCCTTTCGATAATTTTCTTCTGTTCCATAAATATCAAGATGATCAGGCGTAACAGCTGTTATAACTGCCATATACGGGTTTAACCAAAGAAAAGAACGATCATATTCATCAGCCTCTATAACTGTCAACTCACTGTTTTTAGAAAGCAAAAGATTCGTGTTATAGTTCTTTAAAATTCCTCCCAAAAATGCATTACAATCAACATGCGATTGTTTCAATAAATGTGCAATCATTGAGGAAGTTGTCGTTTTTCCATGAGTACCCGCCACACAAATGCTGCGTTTGGTTTTAGTTATTTCGCCCAAAACCTGCGCGCGCTTCATTAGTATAAATCCTTTTCTTTGAAAAAATCTATATTCCAAGTTTTTATCTGTAATAGCCGGTGTGAAAATTATCAGAGTATCTTTTTTGTTTTTAAAACTTTTTGGAATTAATTTATCATTTTCTTCATAATGGATTAGAGCACCTTCGCGCTCTAATTGTTGGGTCAAATCTGACCTTGTTCTATCATATCCTGCCACTATCTTTCCCTCCGAAATAAAGTAGCGAGCAAGATTACTCATACCAATGCCACCTATACCAATAAAATAAATATTATTGGGAATTTGATTTAATTTGAAATATCTATCTTTTTTATTCGTTATCATTTCAATTTCTTTTACTATCTCGTTTGCTGCATCAGGCTTGGCCAATTTAGAAATATTGATACTTAGTTCCTGTAATTTAGTATCCTCTTGCACCACTTTCAATGCTTCTAGAATCAAATCTTGGACAGCCTTTTTATCTGGAATCAAAATAGTCGCATTTTTTAGAACTAAAGCTTCTGCATTTTTGGTCTGATGGTCTTCTGCCACATTGGGAGAAGGAACTAAAATAGTCGGTTTGCTCAAGAGGCAAAATTCAGAAATGGATCCAGCTCCTGCACGAGACACAATTAAGTCGGCAACAGAATAGGCCAGATCCATGCGAGAGATAAAATTGGTTTGTATAATATTATCCGGCAACTTATTTATGGAAAATTGTTGTTTCCCTGTTTGCAAAATAAATTGTATATTGCTGCTTTCAATTATATTCAAATGCCCTAAAACACTATCTATGAGAGTTTTTGCACCAAGACTTCCACCAATAATAAGGACTGTTTTTCTATTCGGATTTAACCCAAAATAAACATATCCTTCACTACGTTTTTCGTCCGAAAATACTAAATCTTGTCGAACAGGATTACCTGTCAGCACAATTTTATCTCTTGGAAAAAACTTTTCCATACCTTCGTATGCTACACAGATCGTTTTCGCCCCTTTTGCAAAGAATTTATTCGCTTTTCCAGAGAGAGAATTTTGCTCTTGTAATAAAATAGGAATGCGTAACAAACGTGCCATCAATAAAGGAGGAAATGTAACATATCCACCTACGCCAATAACAATATCTGGTTTGAATCTTTGAAAAGCATCCCACATAAGCCTTAGATTACGAAAGTGTTGCCACAAAACATGTATGTTCTTAATCTTGTTTTTACGGTCTAACCCAGTTAAATTATGCAATAACACGATTTCGTATCCAGCTGCCGGTACTTTATCCATTTCCATGTGACCTTCTACTCCAACGAATCTAAATTCTGTGTCGGAATGTTTTGCCTTGATGGCATTCGCAATAGCGATAGCAGGATAAATATGACCTCCAGTTCCACCGCCACTAATCATTACTTTCATATTGTTATTTATATTAATTTAATTTTCTTGTTGTTTGTTAAATTCTTCTACAACCACTTCTTCTCTTTGTATACCTTTCGGATTATCGAACCGGCTGACACTCAGTATGAATCCAAAATAGATACAAGTGATTAAAGTAGAAGTTCCGCCCCGGCTCACCAAAGGCAAGGTTTGACCGGTTACCGGTATTAATCCGACCGCGACTGCCATATTTGCCAAGGCTTGTGTCACCAAAATCAGCGCCGAACCCATGACAATAAACTTTGGGAAAAGCCTTTCACTCCGGTTGGCGATAATCCCTGC
>JAISKT010000148.1 GCA_031261295.1 Candidatus Symbiothrix sp.
ACGCGTTCAACCGGTAAAAATGAGAGAGAAAAACCCATTGAACCCCTACGCCCGCCATTGTTATTGCCTATGGAAAGTGATCTGAGTAATATATAGAGGGACCCTTTTGCATACAATAAAAGTGTTTATTGCTTCCAAGTCCCTGTGAAGCGGTTATTTAAAATAAAAAAACGTGGGACTCAAACTTTATTTGTCTTAGAGGTTCTTCACTACCCGGATAAACAAATAAATTAAGCCCACGATTGCACGTGAACGTTCATTTATTTATTCTTGTTTATCCTGAAATTGTGAAGATTTCTAAGACAAGAATAAAACTTACGTTTTTTTTTAATGAATTATGTCTTTATAAAATAGTATCTATTTCTTTATATATTTTCGATTGTTTATTTAATTGGCAAAAGTAGTAATTCTTTTTGGACAAACCAAGGAATGAACATTTTTTAACTATTATTTTCTAAAAACAAAAAAGTTTCCAGTTGGCAACTTGCCACTTGGCAACTAACTATTTTTTGCTTACCTTTTTCATTCTTTCGTGAGTTCCGTCCTCACATTATTCAAAAAATTATTACCCCAAACAATATTGCTGTCTTTGGCTTTACAAAAAATATCAGCAGGCGTCAGTTGGAAGCAGTTATGAATAAACACATTATCCACTTTATTTAATTCAATAATCGCTTGATTGGCTAAAGGCGCTTTGGTCCGCACATTATCCAATACAATATCTTTACTGCCTTCGATGGCGATACTTGCTCCTTTTTCTACGGCAAAATCCACATTATGAAATTGAATATTCGTGGCCGTTTGCACCCTAAAACCGGTTTGCGCCACCATATTGATATTGGAAAACGAAATTTCTTCCACCGGCATTTCTTTCAATCCTGCAATATAGCCGATCCGTTTGATATTGTTTCCGGTCACATTGCTGATGTGAATATTGCGGAAAGCAGGAGTACGTTCCGAAGCCGGTTCGTCCGGAGCAGGACGGTAAAACAAATCGAAGATAAACGCATCTTTCTGAATATTGTTCATCACAATATTGTCCACACGAATTTCTTCCACTACGCCGCCGCGTCCACGCATGGATTTGATGCGGATACCGGCATCTGTCCCATCAAAAACGCAGTTGGAGATGCTCACTTTTTTCACACCGCCCGACATTTCGCTGCCGATAACCACGCCGCCGTGCCCGGATAACATCACGCAATTGGTGATGGTAATATTTTCGCAAGGTTTGCCGTATTGGCGGGCTTCGGCATCGCGTCCCGATTTAATGGTAATACAATCGTCTCCCACATGAATGAAGCAATCGGAAATGCGTACGTTACGGCAAGAGGAAGGGTTAATTCCATCTGTATTAGGCGCATTAGCCGGATTGTTGATGGTGACGCCGTGTACGACGAGATTGTTGCAGCCGACCGGGTTAATTGTCCAGAAAGGTGAATTTTGAATACGGATTCCTTCGATGGTTATGTTCTCACATTCAAGGAATTGAATGAAAGGCGAGCGAAAAAAATGCCGTTCAATGGTCGGTTGGTAATAGGCATCGACCGTCAACCCTTTATTCGCTTCTTCCCATTGACGTTGAAGGTCGGTTTGCGCGCTTAGTTTGCCGTTTTCGCGGATTTCTCCCGTAATCCGGCGGTGCATATCCCACCATTTTTGTCCTTGTCCATCGAGTGTTCCCCGTCCGGTAATCGTAATATTTTCAGCTTGTTGCGCATTAATCAGCGGAGCAAACGAATTCATAAAAACGCCTTCCCAACGCACTTTCATAAATGGCAAATAGTCATTGAAGTCATCGGAAAAGCGGATAACCGCTCCGGATTCAATGTTTAAAGTAATATTGCTTTTCAGATAAATAGCGCCTGTCAAATATTCTCCTGCGGGGAAATAGAGCGTACCACCGCCTTCGGCTGCTGCCTTTTGTATGGTGTGATTGATTAGCTCCGAACATTTTTTCTTTCCGGTAATATCGGCGCCCAATTCCTGCAAATTATACGTTTTTGCATGCAGGGAAAATGTGCTACTTAAGAAAAGTAGCATATAAAAGCATCTCGTTAGAATCTTCATTTTATTTCTTTTATATAAATTTGCAAATCCGTCATTTCGAGCGTAGCGAGAAATCTAAGGCTCAGCCGTAAGCTCTACGGAACAGGTTAGATTTCTCGCTACGCTCGAAATGACGAGATTCTCATGGTTTCCAATTATCGTAACCTTTCATCACATTTTCAACGGTATAAACCGCTGCTTCTTTTGCCGTCAATTGTTTTGCCCATGGCACACGTTCGGTTGTTTCAGCACCTTTGCCCGTATTATGATATTCCATGTAGCGGGCGGTTTTTTCGTTGGCGGCATCGCGCCAATTGTCCCAACCTGCCGGAACGATGCCTTCCGGCAATTCGCAATTCATAAACAGCGTCATGGCATACGGACGCCACGGACGGCCTAAATACACTTTGTCGATACCTTCTGCCAACGTGATTTTGCAATTGTTCAGCACATAACCGAATGGAATGTTTTCAGGAGTACTTGCTGCGGTGATATAGGAGTTTTTTTTGCACCGGATTTCACAATTTTCAAACCAACCGGTGGAAGGCCCGAAGATAAAATCGGTGGTTCCCTCAATGTAACAGTCCTCAAAATACTGCCGGCAGTTTTCCCGTCCGGTATAAACGGTATCCTGATTACCCAATAGCTTGCACCGGCGGATGATAATCCGGTCGCCTTCGAGATGCAGCGCCACAGCTTGTCCCAAGGGTTCGGCATTGTTTTCGATGGTCAGATTTTCCACTGTAATATCGTTGCCTCTTATCAGGAACGTATAGGTACGAAACGTGCCCATCTGATTGATATTCGCATGATCGTCGTAAGTGATAATCGTGCTGTCGCGATTTTCGCCGACAATCCGCACACGGGTATCGGAGGTTGGAAGTTCCAACTTTTCCTTGTAAACGCCGTTGCGGACAAAAATAGTGGTCGCCCCTTTCGGGTCAAATGCGCGAATGAAATCTATCGCGCCTTGTATGGTACGGTAACTTCCATGCCCGTTGCAGTCAACAACGATGTCGTATTGCTGCGCGTAAGCAAACAGCGTATTGCTCAAAAGCAAGAGATACAATAACATCTTTTTCATAAATAAACTTTTCGGGTTGAAGAAGTTCCATCGGTATAAACGGTTTTCACAATCACAAAACCTTTAACGGTTGCCTTTACCGGACGCCCCAATAAATCGTAGTACGTTACTAATTTTACAATTTTTTCACTTGCCGGTTGTGTAATGGAAGTAGGCGAACTTATTTCACCTGAAGTAGTTACATTCAAAGTAGCTCCTGCGCCTCGATCGCTTGTAACAGCCGGTTCCACTTGCTCTGCCGGTAATACGGAATAGGCATAACCGGGACGAGGCGCCGTACCGATATTTGCCGGTATGGCTTTACTTGCCAGACAATCGACAAATGTCAATGTTTTGGGTAAGGAATTGGAGGCGTCGTAATTTTTATAAATCGTGCCGACTTGCTTGAAATGCGTAGCTTCCACATAACAACTCAAGCCTTTTGTTCCTCCTTCCAATCCCAATGCGGTGGTACCGGATGCGGCCACCTTGTAATAACAATTCAAAATATGCAACTCGGCGTTGCGGGCGCGGGGCATACGTTCTTTGCAGCCTTCCGACCAATAACAAAATTGAAAAGTGATACTGTAATGCCCATCCGCCGGGGCAGCGCTTTCACTGCCGCCAATTAAATTGGAGAACCGGTGATCGTTGCTTCCGCCGTCTCCTCCCGCTTTCGGAGGTTTGTTATATCCAAATTTACACCATGAGATCGAAACATTATCCGCACTGTTGGTATTGTCGAAATTACCGTCCACACCATCGTAAAATTCGCAATGATCGACCCACAGATTTTGACAGCCGGTGTTGCTCAATAAATCTTGGCCGTCCACATCATACGCACCCGGTCCTTCAAAAATCAAATTACGGATAATCACGTTGTTGGAACCCGCTTTCAGGTTCAGGATACCGCCATTTTTCACTTGTGCCGTAGAAATTAATTTTACGCCTTTCAATCCCAACAGGGTTTTATTCGTGATCGTTTCGGCAATCATGCTGCCTTCGCCAAAAGTAATATCTGCGGTTACCACAATGACACTCGCTCCGGAAGCTTTCAGCGCCGCTTTCAATTCCGTATGTGTTTTTACGGTTACGACAGCGCCATTACCGCCTCCGGTCGCATTTTGGCCAAATCCGGCGGGGGAAGTCATACAATAGTCAACTTCTGGAAAATCAGATATTTGTGCATACAAACCACCGCCTATTGCAGCATACAAAAATAAAAGGAGTAATTTCTTCATGGTATTCATAAATTATTCCACAATATTACTCATTTTTTTTTACAGCAAGGGGGTGAAATTGATTTAGGATAGGGGTGAAATGACTTATTCAATCAATCTCATCAATTTTCATGGCACAAAAAACATCATCCGGGGGAACAGGAAAAGGGAAAAAGAATCCGCAACCCTTGATATTGACCATTACCGGAGAATATTCCACCGCTTGGTCTTGACTTTCAATCTTTATCAGGAAACGCTCTTCTTTATATCCCGACAAACCTAAATCAAACAGCAATTCCGGAAAGTATATATTTCTGCGAAATGCTTTCAATTTGTTATTTGCCTTATCTCTTGTTTCCACCCTAAAACCCGAACGTTGCAAAAAAGACAACACGTCGTCCGTCATTTTCAAAAGTTGCTTTCTTTAGCGTACCGACTGCCGAAATTTGCACAACGGCTTCCGGAATCATCCCGTAAAAAGCCAATGCCGAATGCAGACTGATATACGATGGGCGATAAATCCGGTTGGAAACAAAGAACACAAAATCAGGATGATTCAAGTATTCGGGAAAACTATAGTATCCGTTCCGCAACTTAATCAACAAGTTCTGCTTTGTCCAACGAGTCAGATTACTTTTGTCAAAATCTGCCTGCCACGCATATACCTGATGGACATTAAAACATCCCAAATCAAAAAACCGATTCCTGAATTGCAGATAATTCATTTGAATTCTATTTTTATGTATTTTTAATTCTACGAAGATTCAACACTAATTTCTATAGAACAGTAGCAAATAATTCTCCCACAAACCATACCTCATTACCTCATTCGCACTTGCTTTTAATGAGGTAATGTGGTTTGTGTATATGTAAACTTATTGCTACTGAGGTTGTTCTGTTCAGAAAATTAGGTGTAAATGAGGTTTTCTTATCCGGAACTCAGGTTATTAAGCGTAAATCTATAAAGCTTATTGAGTAGTTTGACTTATTTTTCTTTTATTATTTATGTTCTTTTTTCTCGTCTATCATTTTTTCCAATAAGGCATTTTTCTCCTGTTCTGTTTTCAACAGGCGTTCGTAAAGTTCAATGATTTTTTCTATCGGATTAAAAATCGGCTGATGACAGAACGATGCAACGTTAGCAGCGTTAATTGTATTGGCTATAACATTAATTGCCGATTCATCATTAAAATTTTTAATGGCATCAGCCGGAATGTTCAATATTTTTGAAATTTTTTCTAAAATTTCATCATCAATTTGCTCTTTTTGTTCCAATTTCGACATGGCTTGTTGCGTCATGTCTAATCCCGTTGCGATGGTTTCTTGCTTAACACCTAACATTTCACGCAGACGCTTGATGTTCTGCCCGTGATGAATAGTCGTTGGATATATTGTTTTCATGCACTTATTAATTTCCAAATTATTATTCAAAATTCTGCTGACAAATATACACAGAATATTAGTGAAATGCAAACCGTGCGATACAACCAAATAAGTTGTATTTTACAACCATAATATTACTATAAAATAATTGTATTTTGATTTTCTTTGTCAAAAAATATATAATTATATAAATAATTTATAAAAACATAAAATAAAAACAATGAAAACAAAAGTATTTTTTTTTATCATTATTAGTATCAATCGTCTTTTTTTCTTGTAATACCGATATTGAAGACTTGATTAAGGAAAATGGGCAATACATTGTAACAACAGATACGCATAAATCTATTGATTACGGAGAAATAACAGAAATTTCACCCTCAACTATAGAAAAACCCGCGCAATTAAGGTCTTCTTCTGATTATAATTTAAATTCAGAATTATATGATTTAGTAGATTTCCCTGTTAATATAATTGTGAAAGAAAATCCGGAAGGGACTACTTATTTAACATCACAAGGACTAAATAAAACCCTAATATTTAAAACAAAAGAGAATAATAATTCAAACCAAAAATTTTATTTATCACGCATACCATTAACCGGACAATTAGCGATATGGACAAAAGTTAATGATGTAAAAAAATTAGTATCAGCAGGAGTATATACGAATGCTCCGGATACAAAGGTTTTATATGTAAAGGATGGAACAAGTCCTATTGGGGCTACTTGGGATTTTATCAAAGGACAGATGAGCGAAGAATCCTTTATATTAGAAAATTCCGATGTGTTAGAATCAGGAAATTCCGGATATTGGATGGACGTATATAATTGTGTTATTGGTGCCAATGGAAAAGAAGTTTATTTTGGCAAATATCTGAATCGGAGAACTCAAGAGTTTGCAATTCAACCTGTTGATAATTTTACATTAAAAAACATTGAATATATTATTGACGGAACAGAGACTTTAGAACAAATTCCTGATTTTGCAGTAACATGGTACTATATTAATAATACATCTGTAAAACAGTCCATGACTACAAATATCAGCGAGAAAGCCTCAAGAACATCAACGTTTTCTAATACATCATCTGTTTCAATGAATGTTAGTACTGAAATTAAATGTGGAGTACCTTTTATTGCTTCGGGTAAAATAAATACTTCTATAGGTGCATCTACCAGCTTTACTTATGGAAAATCCGAATCCCAAGAAGATTCGCGAAGTTATAATTTCCCAATTGAAATTGCCCCTCAGACGAGTATTAATGCCTCTTTAATTGTTTCAAGATTTAATTTGAATGTCAAGTATATTGCTACTTTTATAGGTGCAAGCACAAATAAAGAGATAAAGATAGAGGGTAGATGGAGTGGTGTTGATTGTACAGATATTAAAGTTGTTTTGGAAGAAACAAATATAGCTAATCATTCTGTAAAAAAAGTTACCCTCAATGGAGTTCCTACTCAAACATTTCGAATGTCAGATTATTCTCTTCGAGTTATTGGGGGTTCGATTGAAAAAATAACCATTCCCCTTTTAGGAGGACCTACAAATGCAGTGGTTAGCACAGCAGTAGTCGGACGATAGGTTGGCACTATCCATTAATGGTATCTTATATTTTGTTTATATAAACATTGTTTGTCAATTCATAAATTTAGGTTATCTTTGGAAAATGTTTTTGAATTTTAGATAGTGATTAATTAAAAAATCTATTTTTTAGGCATTTTACAATCTTTATTTTAATTAGGTCCATGAAGAATAAAAATGTTGTCATATTTATTTTCTTATTATTGTGTAGTTGCACGTCATTTAAGACAAGAATGTCATTCAGTGATAATTACAAACAGGGGATGACTAAAACGGATTTTATTTCATTACAAGGTATGCCTTATAAAGAAAGTTTTTATTATGACCAAGACAATATTTTACATGAAGACCTTTATTATAAACATATTATTTATTTGCAAAATTGGTATGAAATCAATTATGTTTGCCATTTTGAAGATTCAACACTAATTTCTATAGAACAAAAGGAAGAAAAACGTTTATATGAACAAGATTGTAAATGTAAATAAGTATTATTTTATGAGAAACATACTATCTTCTATTATTTGTGTTTGTCTGTTTTTTTCTTGTGACGATCAGTCGGAAGAAATAACAACAGTCGAATCCAAAGATATATATGGATTTAAAGCAATCGAATACATCGAGGTGGATAAAGATAGTAAAGAGTTGATTGAATTTTCAAAACTTTTGCTGCGATATGAAAATGGAAGTAGCTTAAGGCAAAGGGTTCCAATTGATTTACTATCCGGATTGAAGAATAGTTTTATTTTTTTGAATGATAATCTAAGCTTGTATTCTGTGATTGAAGAGGATTCTATTAAAGTCAGAATACCCTACTATCGTAATGATAATGAACTGTTTTTAAGCGAAGATGAATGGCTGTACAGTGAAAATTTAACGGAATTTTCTCCGGAAATGCTTACCTGTGATATGTTGTATGTAGAGCCTTATCAAAAATTGGAAGTGGAATGTACTTATATTATGGATAGATATACCGTATCTTACAGAACTACTTTGGTGAATCAAACCACAAGCCGGGAAGTAATGATTGGAGGAAAGTGGACGGGAACATTCCTTCGGGAGATTAAGCCTGATTATAAATTTGAAAAAATGCAATAACAGAAAATGGTTTTAACAATTTATCGTCCGGCTGAAAAAGTATTTCAGCCGGACGATATTTTTATAAAGTCGTCGAAGTGATTTGAATTATTTTCATCATTTTTGTACAAGCGATTTCACTTTTTGTTTATTCATGGATTCCGGCAATTGGATGTTGTTGTTCCGGGTGCCGGTAATCTTCACAATCGTAGATAAATCAGGACTGGAAAAATTATCTATCTTCGTGTTTTTTACGTTATTCAGCAACAACGCCGGGCCGTTTTCAGGTATGATTGTCACATTTTTCAGGACAATGTCCTTGGATTCCGACAATTCCGCACCGTAATTGGCAGTGATATACGCATTTTCCACATTGATATTGGAGATATTCATTTCGGGCAATCCGTTGAAAAACAAGGCTCTGCGTGCATTGCGCGATACTAAGTTTTTCACATAGATATTCCGGAATGCGGGGGTTTCTTCCGTTACGGCCGGAATGGTTTCGTCTATCGGCGTGACATCTCCATCGTCCAATGACTCGGAGGCCGATTTTCCGCCATAATACAAATCGAACAAGAAGGAATCGGTGATAATATCGAACATATTGATATGGTTGGCATAGATATTTTCCACGACACCGCCGCGTCCGCGCGTACTTTTGAAACGCAACCCGACATCCGTTCCCATAAATTGGCAATTGCTTACGGACACATTGCGAACGCCGCCCGACATTTCGCTGCCGACCACAAATCCGCCGTGTCCCTTAAACACTTTGCAATTATCAACGATGACATT
>JAISKT010000150.1 GCA_031261295.1 Candidatus Symbiothrix sp.
GCTTATGCCGGACAAAATATACAAGATTATGAATTTGAAACAGATAGCAAAAATATTTCAAGGAGATATTTAGATTTTCTTACCTTATCCATTGCTTTTTTGATAGTCAAGCGATTTGAAAAAGGAGAAGTTCCTTATACGGCCCTGGAAATATCCTTCCATCATAAAATTCCTATCCGGCTTACCAAGCGTGTTTTATATTTACTAATGGATATGAAAGTTGTCAATGAAGTCAAGGATGAGGATAGTTACCCCAATTATCAGCCGGCATTGGATATTAACCACATTACAGTCGCGTATTTGTTTAGTAAAGTGGACCAGTACGGTTCTGAGAACTTCAAAGTAGATAATAAACATGAATTTCTTCCCGAATGGGAAACAATCCTCCAATCAAGGATAGATATGTTTAAAAATAATAAAGAGCTATTAGTGAAAGATTTATAAAGAAATGTTTTGCATTATGAAAAACAAAAGAATAGTATTATTTATTCTTTTCTTTGTTTGTTTCCTGAAGCCTGCTGTCGGAAAAGAAAAATTGGATTCATTATTATTGGAACTGGATAAAACCTTGGATAATGTAGCCGAATACGACAGGCAAAAGGAACAAAGATTAGTTGAATTGAAGCGCCGGTTATCCGGGAACATTTCATCCGAAGAAACGCATTCGATTTATTTACAGCTTTATAGAGAGTATGAAGCATTTGTTTTTGATTCGGCCATGTACTATGTGAAAGTTCACTTGAATCTGGCGGAAGAAAAAAAGGATAGCTATTGGATCAATGAATGTAAAATGCAATTGGCAAAAATGTATTCTACTTTCGCCCGTTTTATGGAAGCCCGGGACATCCTCAAATCCCTTTCCAAAGAAGAATTATCTCCCCAACAGTTAGGCGATTACTACAATCGTTTTGCCGAAGTATATGCTTATTGGAGCGAATATACGACCGAAGACGATGCGTGTAATTTTATTGCATTAAAAAATACCTATCTGGATTCGGTTTTGATGGTATTGCCCAAAGGCACTTATAGTTACGATGTTAATTATGGCAGAAAATGTATCGATTTGAATGATTTTTCACAAGCAGAGAAGATTCTCCTGTCTTGTTTGGCGCAGGTAAATCCGGATACACGGGATTATGCCATGCACACCTCGTTGATTGCTAATCTCTACGAATTGAAAGGCGAAGAAGGTAAACAGATGGAATTTTTAGCTGAATCGGCCATTACAGATGTAAAAGTTTCAGTGAAAGAAAATATAGCTATTCGTATGTTAGCCTTTTATTTATTGAAAAATGGAGATATAAATCGTTCGAACCGTTACATCAAGAAAAGCCTGGAAGATGCCAATTTTTATAATGCCCGCCTGAGAAATGTACAGATTGCCAAGTTGCTTCCGATTATTGATAAAACGTATGAATTGGAAAAGGAAAAACATCAGAAAAACCTGCAAATGGCCATTTATATCATTGGCGTCTTATTGGTATTTTTGATTGGGATAGCCTTGTACCTGCTTATTCAGATGAAAAATTTGTCGCGGACAAGGAAAGAAGTGATAAAGGCCAATAAAAATTTGAAAAAAGTAAATGTCCGTTTGTCGGAAACCAATCATATCAAGGAAGAATATATCGGACAATTCCTGAATCAGTGTTCTGTCTATATAGATAAATTGGAATCGTATCGTAAAGCGTTGAATAAGAAGGCAGCCAATGGTAAATTGGAAGATTTGTATCAAATGTTGAAGTCTTCTCAAATCATGGAAGATGAATTGAAAGAGTTTTACCAGAATTTTGATACGACTTTCCTGAACTTGTTTCCCAATTTTGTAGATGAATTTAATAAATTGTTGCCGGAGGAAGACCGGATTATTCCTCCAAACAAATCCGATTTGTCGATTGAGTTGCGCATTTTTGCCTTGATACGTTTGGGAATTACCGACAGCACAAAAATCGCCAAGTTCTTACGCTATTCAAACTCAACGATTTATAATTACCGTTCCAAATACCGGAGCAAATCGTTGGTGCCTCGAGAAAAGTTTGAGGAAACGATTATGAAAATCGGGTATTTCAATCAATAAGAGAAAATGAATAAAGAAATGAATGAAAATGAATTATTGAAAATAATCGGTTCCGGAGAAACGAGCAAGGTTCAGTTCAAAAGAGAATTAGGCAATCAAGATAAATTGGCTGCTGAAATGATTGCATTTTCTAATGCAAAAGGCGGTATGGTTCTTTTTGGTGTTGAAGACAAAACAGGTAAAATTATCGGATTGGATTATAATGCAATACAAAAAGTGAGTAATACAGTCTCTACTATTGCTAACGAACTTGTTAAACCCTTGATTTATATTACTACCGAAGTGGTAAATGTTGATGTACAATCCGGTACTCAAAAGATTTTGATTGTTAATATCGAAGAAGGAATATCCAAACCCTACAAAGATAAAAACGGCGCTATTTGGATAAAACAAGGCTCCGATAAACGGCGAGTAACCGAAAATACCGAAATAATGCGACTTTTTCAACAAAGCGGAAATTTATTTGTTGATGAAATGATAGTTGCCAATACTTCTATTTCCGATATAAATCAAGAGTATGTAAAGGAATACGATTGATGGTTTTTGACAATCGTATTGAAATAGTAAGTCCGGGACGATTACCAAACGGTTTGACTATAGAAAGTATTAAAATGGGAAATGCTGTAGCTCGCAATAATTTGTTAATTAGTTATTGTTCTAAAATGATGAATTATAGAGGTTTTGGTTCTGGTATTATCCGGGCAATAGACAATCAAGACAATATTGAACTCATAAACGATGAATCCGGTGAACAATTTATTGTGAAAATTCCAAGAGTCGCAGAGCATTTAAGAATCCCAAATACAGAAAATGTTGCAAGTTTTGAAGAAAACCTTGATAGCTTAGTAGGAAACCTTGATAGTTTAGTAGAAAACCTTGATAGTAAAAACATAAATCTTGCCGGTTTGACCGAAAACCTTGACAGTAAAGGTCGGAAAAATTTATCTAAAAAAGAATTGGAAGAATTGATAATAAAGAATTGCACAGATTATTTATCTGTAGAAGAAATTTCTAATAGAATAAATAGAAATATCAATTATTTGAAAAATGAAATTATCCCTATTCTTATTAAAGCTAAGAAGTTAGAAAAATTGTATCCTACCAAACCTAATCACCCTAATCAGAAATACAAAGCTAAATGAAAATTTTGCATCTCTACAACCGCGATAGAGGTAATCTCTTTTTACGTCTTACAAAATAGATATAATATCCTGTCACCGGCAAACTTGCGCCGATAAGCGACACGATGAACATCAGTGTTTTTGAAAACCACCCTCCCCAGGAACCTACGTGCAACGTATAGATCCATCCACGTATTTTGGTAGCGCGCGGTTGATTTTCATACATTTGAACATCTGTTATCTTACCGGTTGCTGCATCGAAAGTGTATTTGTCTGACGCTCTTGCATTTTCGAAAGTAAATTTTTGAACTACTGTGGCCGAGCCGTCTTGTATCGCTATCGTCTTATAATTCGGATTGGCCGCTTGCATTTCCGTTAAAACCGATGGCCACTGCATTGTATTTAGTTCTTTTGGTTTGGAATGCCCGCCTTTACCCGATTGATTTTTCCCGCCATGACCATGCCCTCCGCTTTGTATGGAAAGTCCGGTAAGGGCAAGCAACAATAAGCCGGTGAAGGCATACATCCCAATCGTAGTATGCATATCCAACCAGAAACGTTTCCGGCCATATTGGGTTGTTACCTGAAAGTGTTGCTTCCGGTGTTTTCGCGACTTGGGCCACCAGATAACTAATCCCGAAATCAGGATAAAAACAAAAAGTAGCGTAGTATAACCGACAACCGGTTTTCCTATTTTTCGTGTTCCATCCAGCAACCAACGATGCAATTGCCTCATTTTTCCGAAAAACCCCTCTCCAAACTGCACTGTTTCAATGATTTCTCCGGTAGTAGGATTGACATAAACTGAATTCCGGAATCCTTCCGACAGCCCAAGCGTGTAGTTACGCTTGGGGTCGGAAGGTATTTGAACGGATGCTACCGAATTGTTTTCTAATTGAGCATTGACTTTGGCAATCAGTTCGTTCAGGGGCAGGGGATTTCCGGTTGCTCCTTTGGCAAAATAGCGGTCATGATGCGTCCACTCCATGATTTCCGTTTCAAAAACGAGTATCGCTCCCGAAAGACAAATTACGGTAATAATAAGCCCCAAGGGGCCGGCCAAACTACTGTGAATTACTTTAAATACCTTTTTCATCTAACTGTTTATCAATTAGTTAATTTACCGAGAGCTGAGATGCTTGAAGACGTTACAACAACACCTTTGGTCGCAGTTGCGCTTATCGGATTAATCGCATAAACGGCCGGTTGATTTCCATCGGTAGTTACAACGGGCATATATATTACACCTTTATCAGCCAATGGAGTACTTCCAAAATTGCCGATAGCTTCTACTGCGGGTAGTCCGGTAACCCATGTGAACGATTTTGACGCTACATTGAAGATGGCTAACTTCCGGGCATCAGCTATGGGGCCGATTGTGGGGGTCGTGTACATTTGCAACAAGAAATAGTCGCCCGTCACGTGCCAAACCTTGAATAAATGGATGCCGCCCGAAGCCGCTTCAATATCGAAATAGTAGTCTTTATCAAATACTTCCGTTCCCGCATTGATACGTATCACTCCCGACTTTTTACTTGAATGACTGTCATAAGCAGAGGAAAATACATATAAATTGTTTTTATCATCCGCTGCGATAGTAGAATAATATTGTGAACGGTAGCGTGAAGAGGCATAACTCAAGCGGTTGTCACGGATTATCTTCGGATTTTCCAAGTTGATATTGTCATAGATGGCTACCCACACGCTATCGGGATAGGCAGTCGTTGAACGGACGGTATCGGAAACGCCATGCGCCACACCATATTCACTGACTCCGATGGGGCAAACGGCTGAAAATAATTTACCATTCCGTTCCACAATGCCGGAAAAGGTGGTGTATTCACCGGTTCCCAAGAAATTTTCCGTAGAAATGGTTTTTGTTTTTAACGTTTGTGCGTCCGTATCCAAAATAGTAAACGTTACCCCTTGTTGCACTTTTCCGGTTGCATCCGAAAGGGCGGTTGCTCCGGCGGCCGCTGTGACGATATATTTATCGTACGGGCCATACGTCGTGAAACGGTTGGTGATTTCAAATTTCACACTTCGTTCTTCGATATTGCCTGCCGTATTTAATACGTAGGAGGAACCGGTACCGGCATTTCCTTGATTATACACCAACCGGTATGCGTATTTTGTACCGTGGAATACCCAGGCCGTTGCTGTTTCTGTTTCAAGCCCGGAATTGACAATGGTCAGATTTCCGCTGTTAAGTTCATTTGTTTGAAGTAAATACGAAGCTTCTTCGCTTGAAGCGGCAACGATGTAGGCGCCGACTTGTTTCCCTTCTCCATTTACATTATCCTCACTCTCACTGCAAGAGGTGACACACACACCAATTGCCATCATCAAACCTAAAAAAATGTTTTTTTTCATCTGTAAATTATTATAGTTTTATTATTTGCTGAAAAAATACCGGAATTTGGCATAAAACGCTCGTCCGGGTTTTTGTAAACTGAAATTATCGTAAAGCCGTTCGTCAGTTAAATTTTTACATTCCACCGCAATGTTGTATCGTCCCTTATCCATGCTATACGTCAGGCTCACATCATGCGAAAATTGGTTGGGTATGCGGATTTTCCCCCTTGCCCCATGATTTTCCGAATACAAGGGAAATTCGTGGATGTAATTGTTGTTGTAGGTGAAACTCAAGTTATTCTTTTTCTTTAAGAAATTGTTCCAAAATACACTTACATAGCTATTTGTGAAAAAATAAGGAATATTCGGAATGCGGGCTTTATAAGTTGAACTGCCGGACGTTCCCAAGGTTTGTTTTTCATTATCCCGGATGTTCTGACTCGTCACATTCACGCCTGCCAAAAGCAAGTTTTTGTACGAATACCTCGCTTCTGCATTGAAACCGATATTCCGGACATAGCCGTGATTGATGTGCGTAGCGTAGTATTTATTTGAATAACTGTCGGTTACGCGGCGAATATACTCTTTGGTATTGCGAAGCATAAAACCTGCATCCACAAAGATAAAATGCGTATTGTCAATGGCTTTACTGTAAGAGACAGTCAAGTTGTAATTATCACTGTTTTCGGCTTTTAATCCCGCCGAACCGCGTTCCAATTCTTCGTCTCCGAACAATTCGTCATCGCTGGGCAAGCGATAGGCTTTTTCGTAGGATAATTTCAGTTGAAAATCCTGCCAAAAATACGTTCCGGCCAAACCATAACCCAGCGCGGTAAATGTCTCATCGAAAATCGCATAACCCGGATGGCTTGTATCTCCCGAAATATCTTTAGGCCCCCGGTTGTATTGTAAATAGTGTTTGACGAAAGCTGAAAAATTCCATTTCTTGTCGTAATTCCATTTATACGCAAAGCCAAACACATTTTTCCGGGAAATTTTAGGCATGGTATCTGATGAAACAACCGAGGCATCCGTCGCGGTAGAGCGCGTATTCCTGTCAAACGAGGTAAGCACGTCATTGAACGTAAAGGAATGATGCTCGTTTATCCGATAATTGGCAGTGAAAGTGGTATTCCGGTTTTTGTTTTCATATTCCGAATCCCGGTAGGTTTGCTCCCCTATTTTTCCTTTGTTATAGATGGATTCGCCTCTCCAATTGTATTCATACGTGGCGGTGTCGATGTTTTGAGTGATATTTTTATTGTAATTGGCCGTCAGGTTTACATCCAGTCCGGTCACAAAAAGATTCCGTTTCTTATAGACCAGCGAAGACATCAGCGTTTGCCCTTTATTGTGTTTCTGTCCGAATACCACATCCTGCCGCACCCCATTTTGAAGTTCCTTATAGGTTTGCCCTGCATTGATGCCGACTATCAACCGGTCGGCAAATTTTTTATTTACCAAACCAACTTTAGCGATGACCGTTTCATTGTGGTAGGTGTTGTGAAAACGTTGGATGTGTTCTATTTTATCCGTATTAATTTGTCCCGTTTCCAAATCCTTTACGGCATTATCAATCCAATAATTATTATCCGAATAATTTTGAAAAGCATTGAGTTCAAACATCCATCCGTTTTTAGTGGTATGCCCGGCGTTTACCGACGAGCGATGCGTATGAAACGAGCCGTAGGAATAGGATGCATCCACAAAAGTCTTTTTCCGTTGGTTGGATACGATATTCACGGCGCCGCCAATGGCATCCGAACCGAACCCGACAGGCACAACGCCTTTGTAGATTTCGATCCGTTCGGCCATATTTACCGGGATATTATTAATTTGAAAAGAGGAACCCATCCCCTCCATCGGAACGCCATCCATAAAAAATTTGATGTGCCGGCCCGAAAATCCATTGAGCGAAAATTGCAAGTCGGAGCCTAAACCGCCGGATTCCCTGATTTTAACGCCCGATACGGTTGCCATAGCATGGGCCAGGTCGGAAGTCGAATTATGTAAAGCCTTGGTATCAATAGCCACCACATTGAAAGCCGATTCATTGACCCGTTGTACGGCCGATTTGGCTTTGATAACCACTTCATTGAGTTCAAGTTTCCAGGGGTCGTATTCTTTATTTGCCAGGCTGTCGCTGCTAACGACCGCCCCACTCTGTTGAGCATAGAGCGGATTAAAAACGCCCATTAATAAGAATATCAACCCGCTTATTTTTCTTCCAAAAATCATCATCACTTCTTATCCTTAGTTTTTCGGGACAAAGATATTTGGATTGGAAAGTAACCGCAATCCTCATAAATAGGTATTTTTTTTAACAATTATCATTATTTTAAGGTAAGTTTTTGCGATTCCTTATGTATATTTGTAGCCTGTTTTTAGCAATAGTTTCTATGGATAGAAAAAAAATAATCGTTTTGACAGTTATTATCCTGTTATTTTCTCTATGCGATTCGCCGGAAACGACCGATTTTCCTAAAATAATTGCCCATAGAGGTTATTGGCAAGCAGAAGGTTCTGCACAAAATTCGTTAACATCCTTGCGGAAAGCGCAGGAAAGCGGCGTTTATGGTTCGGAATTTGATGTTTGGCTAACGCTTGACGGGAAATTGGTAGTGAACCACGATCCGGTTATCCAGGAAATCTCCATACAAGATGCTTCGTATGAGCAAATCAAGAATTTGACTTTAAGCAATGGAGAAAAATTACCTACATTGGAAGATTACCTGAAGCAAGGGAAAGCCACGCCTTCCGTCAAATTGATTTTGGAGATAAAGACGCATAAAAACTTGGAGAGAAATATGGTTGTGACTGCTGCTGTCGTCAATCAGGTCTCCATTTCTAATATGTCTGAACAGGTAGAATATATCGCAGGCAATATAGATGTTTGTAAAGAATTGCTTCGCCTTCAACCAATGGCAAAAGTAGCTTACATGACGTCCAATCCGGATTACACCCTGCAGGAATTGAAAGACATGGGTATTACGGGAATTGATTATTACATAGGTTGGTTGAGAACTCATCCCAAATACATCACACAGGCACACCAGCTGGGTCTGACCGTTAATGTCTGGACTGTGAATGACTTGTCGGTAATGCTTGAAATGGCGGATTTTGGGGTAGATTACGTTACCACCGACCAACCATGGGGTGGCATTAATTCTGCAAAACTCAGATAATCAAAAATATAAATAACCGGTTCTATTGAACATTTTGCATGACATTTTTGTTTACACCAAAAATGTTAATGGGAGAGAATGAGAATAGAGCACAGCTATATTCATTGTAGATTTTTTGTAAGCTATTTTTGTATTTTACTTATGCTTTTTGCAGGGGACTTGCAGGCTCAAAATACCGGAGCAAGCTTATCTGACAGGTCCTTTACAATCGGTAATAAAAAAATTTCGGTAGCAAACACGGACGATGTTATTTCCGTAGCAAACGGAAGACGGGTTCCCACGATCAATGACAACAACATCGTAGTTACCAATTATTATGACTTTTCCGGTATTGATAATTGGGATATTTCGGTATGGAAAGGCGTCTATTTCCCCTCCGTTTGTTATTTTCCGATAGATAAACACTTGTTGTTGCTCGATTATCGCAACAACGATGCAATGTTTACAGCACTCGACGAGCTGGTAACCAACCCGCAAATCGTTGAAAACTTAGATACCATCGAAATTATCGGATCCTGTTCCCCCACCGGTAGCGACGAATACAACATTAAATTGGCGCTCAGTCGTTGTATGGCTTTGCGTTCTTATTTGCGATACAAGTATTTGTCATTGACCGAAAGTTTTCCCATCAAATTCAATATCATTGGCGCGGACAAGCTCGGTTATACGATCTTAAAAGAACAAAAAGCTGATTTATCCGAGAAACAAATCGGAGACCTGCTGCAATATGCAGCTATCCGCCTGAAAATGAAAGACGGTTCCTATAGGATTCCCGGTTCGGACAAGCCCAAAGACCTTTCTTACTCCCTTCCGGAAATAGAACCGGACAACAATCCCGGCAACGCTCTGGCAGAACCCTATAATACAATGCGTGATACCGTGTTTCTAAAATGTGATACCGTATATGTATATGCCACGACGACCGAAAAAGCGCCTGTGCAGGAACGGGAACGGGAGAAGGCGCCGGTGTATTATGTGGCGCTTAAAACCAATCTGCTTTACGATGCGCTTTTGCTGCCCAACCTCTCGGCCGAATGGTATATGGGCAAAGACTGGTCGTTAGTGATAGAAGGTAATTGGAGTTGGTGGACATTCGACAAACCCATACAAAACTGGTGGTATCACCGTATCCAGGTCGCCGGCATCGAATTGCGCAAGTGGGTGAAGTCGCCCTATCCTTTGCAAGGACACGCTTTGGGGGTTTATACAATGTTGGGAAATTACGATGTCCGTTTCTTTACCAAAGGCGAATATACCAAAGGGTCGTTAAGCTATCAGAGTTGGTCGGCCGGATTATCGTACGCTTACAGTTTTCCCATCGCCCGCCGGCTGAATCTGGAATTGGGAGTGGCCGTTGGATACGTGGGCGGACGGTATTACTCGTATGATTATTGCATGGAGCACGATCATTGGGCGCAACGAGCCATGTACAACCGGAACTATTTCGGACCCACAAGGGTTGGGGTATCGCTTGTCTGGCAATTGGGTGCAGGGAATGATGAAAAAAGCAGGAATATTTTTTTTACGCGAAAAAATAAAAAGGATCAACAAATATACGGTTTACAAAAATAAAGAGATTTGAAACGACTGACTGCGCATATTATCGGATGGATGGCCTTGCTGGTGAGCTTCACCGCTTGTGAGCAAAAGGAACTTTTCCTGTGCCCGCCGGCAGGTAATATACCCGTTGACGTTGTGATCCATTGGGATAGCATACCGGACAATCTCTATCTTCCTCAAAACATGACCGTACACTGGTACTCGGAATCGGGAACGCTTATCGCTTCCGACCTGAGCGCTTTCGGCGGATGGGAATGGATGGACGGGAATACATACAATGTGATTTGCCTCGACTTTCATGGAAATTCGACACTGGCATTCCGCAGCAACGGTACGCTCGAAGATTTTGAGGTATATAATACCCGTATGGCCGGCCTGTACAATACCAATGTGCCTCAATTGCCCGACGAAGTAACAGTGGCGGAAGCTTATCCCTACCGGTTTTATATCGACAGCCGGCCGCAAACAATCGATACCAAAAATGTGCCTCCCGGCGATACGCTTGTACTGAATTTTTATCCTAAAAACGTATTGCGGGAATTTACTTTCTTGGTGTATGATGTGGAAGGAGCTAAATATATGGCTGAAAACAGCGGCGCTATGTCCGGCATGTCGGGTTCGTATTTTCCGGCAAGCGGCCGCATGGCATCCACGCCTTCTACGATCTTGTTTTCGCGCGTGGAAAACATACCCAACGGCCAGACCAATTCGCGCTGGACGGACGAGGACAAAGCGCGCTTTGCCGCTATCAATCCGAATTGGGCGAGTCCCGACACGCTCGTCGGCTGGACACGCGACTGGATAATCGGAAAATTCGTCACTTTCGGACCGCTTGAGACCGGCAACAATAGCCTCCGGGATGACGACGGCGATAATCGTTTCCGCTTGACGGTGGAAGCCCTTGGCAAATCCAATAATTACTACAACGGATCGTGGGGATATTATCATGGCGAATGGGAAAATACGGTGGGCAACCAAATTGACGGCGCCATGGGTAAAGACGGAACGCCGGAAGAACAGGAAGCCTGGCGGCAACACAACGGCGGATACGACATTGTACTCTACAACAACCATCGCTTGATAGTGCCGGAGAGCGAAGGCAATGGCAGCGGAACATCCGATGGCGGCTTCACCGTCTCGGTGGACGATTGGGGCGATATAATAAATGTGCCAATTTCGGATACAAAACCTGTTAAGTCTTCAAGACTTAACAGGTTTACGACCCCCAACGCTGCAAATTCCAAACTTGCTAAGTCTTTAAGACTTAGCAAGTTTAATGCACCCATCAACACCTACGCCACGATCCCCGATTTTGTGGTAAACGGTATTTGGAAAGAAAATACCGATTGGAACATGCTATTTAATGAACAATACGTCTATAAACCCGAAAGTGGTTTGATTTGGGATTATGCACCTAAAAAATATTGGCCGTCATCGGGTAACGTTGATTTTTATGCTTACGCACCTGCCGGAATTAAGGACAGGAATTTGATTACCGGACTGAACAATAATGGCGACAACACTACCCCGCCCGTTCTCGAATATACCTTGTCATATAAAGACAATGATGAACCGCCTTACGGAACCGATGAACCGGTTTCCGTAACTGTGGACGACCGGCAGGAAGACCTCTTGGTGGCTGTGGAAAATTACCCGTCGCCACATACAGGAGCAGTACAAATGAATTTTCACCACGCATTCAGTCGGGTAACCGTCAAGGCGAAAACCGACCAAAGTGACTACCGCTTCAAAGTAACGCGTGTGGATTTGCGCAACCTGTATATTAATGGTAAGTTGCAACTCAATCCCACTCCCGTTTGGAGTGATCGTGATACCCTGGCAAATTACCGTTTCAAACTGTTGTCGCCGGTGATACCCATTGAAAACGATTACACGACTTTGCTGCTCAAGGACGACGGAATATTGGTGATCCCGCAAGCCGTGCAAAGTAATACAATCCTCTATGTGGAATACGATATATATACCGTTTCGGTTACAGGCGGAGAAAAATACTTAAAATCGGCTACCCAACTATTTCCGTTGGATAACGATTATTTTAAAATCGGGCGGCAATACGAGTTGCAGGTGACATTGGGCGCTCCATAAAAACAGATTAAGTATTGATAGACAGGCGATTTACTTGTATAGATTAAACTTTTTACTGATTTAGGTGTCTAACAACAAGTCATCCAATTAGATAGGATGTAAAAGATAATAATAATAGTATATGAAATTTAAAATTGATTAAAATGATAAAGAAAAGTTTTTTAGGATTTTTCCTTGTGGCGATAGCCATAATAGGAATAGGGTGTTCGGAAGATCAAGTAGTGGAGACGCTAAGCGCTCCTCAAGCAATTACTTTCCGTACACAGGGAGGTATGCCTGAACTTCGGGCAACAGGAACTACCACTGCTTATGTGGATGCGTTTGTGGTGTATGGTACCGACAATCAACTTAGTAACACCAATGAATTAATTTTTAACGGCGTAACCGTCGCCCGTCAAGTCAGTGATCGTTCTTTCGATTACAATCCCAAAAAGTATTTCACCGTTGGTGCTACAAATGCAGGATTTGTTGCTTATTCTCCTGTAAGTCAATATGTTGAATTTAAGGCCATTCAGACTTCTCCCGTGGCTAACGGTATAAGTTTCGACTACACAGTGGTTGCTCCTGATGAAAGCGGCAATACCACTCAGGAAGATCTTTTGGTAGCCGGGACGGCCATCAATGCTACGTCTACTTCCGATACGGGCACGCCGTCTACCACTGTATCGATGAATTTTCAACACGCTCTTGCCCGTATTTTTGTACAAGCGGAAAGTTCATTGACTGAAACCGTTACTATCGACAGCTTGAAGCTGTTGAATTTGTACTCGAAAGGAACATTTACAATTACCCCGACAACAGATGTAGAAGAAACTGATATTTGGGGTACCTACTCTGCTGTTAAAGACTACAAATATACGCTTGCTCCAACGGGTGTATCTGTAGAGACCAGTAACGAATTAAAGTTGGTTACCTCTAAGGAACAGGGAATGATGGTGCTTCCGCAAGCAACGGTTAATCCAAGCAATGATCAAGTGTTCGATACAGGTGACTTTGCTCTCGAATTATACTACGATGTGGCAAATATCAAAAATCAGAGAGCGCGAATTCTACTCACAGATGGTTATAAATTTGAAGCAGGTAAACAATATGCTATCAATATAGCATTTGGTGGAGTTGTCAATGTAGTTGAAATTAACTTCGATATTACAGTTACCGATTTTTCGGATACTCCAGCTCTTCCCGTTGTTCCCGTACCAGTAGGGGAATAATAAAACAAAATGCCCGTGCGCGCTTGGTTGGGCGTACGGGAACAAAAATATATGACTATCTGCAATCCTGCTAAAGCCTCGCAGAGGCGATACTTTATTAACCGTATGCTTTAGCTTACGGTATGGGAATGAACGCAATAGTTTAGTCCCGCAGGGACGACACTTTGGTTAAGATGATAAGTATCGTCCCTGCGGGACTTAGCAGACGGGTGGATGACGCAGATCCGTAAGCTAAAGCATACGGTTAATAAAGTATCGCCTCTGCGAGGCTTTCGTGGTAGGACTACGGATAATCATAAAAAAATAACAGCTGGTATGAAACAATTCATCCGTCTTTGTATCTTTTGTATTGCGTTATTCGGTGCAATGGGGAATGCTTTTGCACAAACCGCCTTGCCGCCCATTATTACCAAGCCGCCGGTAGCCACTTCCATCCATGCAAGAAGCGCTGCCCTGATGCTCTATGTGCAGGCATTGCCTCGTGACGAAGGCGCTTTGACCTACCGGTGGTATTCTACGACTACGCCACTTACCCCTTCACCGGACGATGATACTCTTGTCGGTACTTCGTTTACGCTTAATACTACAACACCCAACGCAGCAGGCACATATTACTATTACTGTGTGGTTACCAATACCAACGGAACCGCTACCAGCTCAGTAGAAACCGGTATTACTACCGTTACCGTTATCAACAAAAGTTTATACCCTCAACTGATGAATGGCGGATTTCAGGAATATTACGACTTTGATGGAAAAACAGCTGGCGGTGTTGATATGACCTACACCAGTTTGACTCAGGCCAGTGCTTTTGCGTTGCCTCCTGTTGCTGCTACAGTGGATAATGCTGACAATGCGACTTATCAAAGAGGACTTAAATACTGGAATACCACACATGCTTACAAGAATAATAATTCTTATGATGATGGAAAAGCAGCACAAATAATGATATGTCAAAGTTTGGGCAGTAGTAGTACCTATTTGGATACGGAGTGGACAAATCAATATGGAGAATTAATCAAGCATAACGCCTATTACGACCCCGACCATCTGGGACCATCTGCAGGCAGCACTATTTATCGAGACCGTTATTTCGTATCAGAACTTTGTGCAGATCAAGGTTCAAGTTTGTATCAGGAAGTTGCTACTGTACCTGGAAAAATTTACGAATGGAGTATTTGTCATGCACCAAGAGGAACTACAGCAACAGGAGGAGATATAGTATCTGTCGTGATAGGAACTGCTATTAATGAACAAAGCGATTATAGTACAGGTGTAACTATGCAATGGGGAAAAGGGAATCAGACAACGAATGGCACAGGTAATGCTACAAATATTAATGGTTCGTACACAATTGGAACCACTAATACTCAATATAAAAATTTTACACGACAATGTGATTATCCTTATGGAGGAGGAAATAGCAACTCCTATTTTGTTGATATTGTCGGTAAAGCAGGATTAGGTACACTGAATTATAATAATTTATCTCCAAAAGACGGTCAATCCTTTGTCGCTAACCATAACAATCACTCTTACTATGTTTTTATTTCTTCAGCAATGAAATATACGACAATTCCAGCCGGAGGAAAATTAGCTTGGAAATATCAATCCGGTTCTTATTCGGTTCCGGAAGGGCAAGGAATTACGGTTTTTTCTTTTGTCGGATTAGTGCCGGGTGGCGCATCCGGTAATGTACTCGACAACATCGTCTTCAAATCAGGCAATAATCCGGTTTCTGCCTCCGCCATGTTCTATTCCGGTCGCGTTTCGCTTTCCGCCAAAACGATTCCGGGTTATGTGTATGGCATTGTTGAAGTGCGCGGCTCGTCGGTATCGTTACTGTCTAACAGTGGTGTTACCTGGTGTGATGGACTAAACTGTACGGAAGGAAACTCTATCTCGCCTTATTCCGCTGCAGGTACCGATTTCGCCGATGCAACTGTTTCCAACTGGTTTTATCCTATTGAACAAGTAGCCGACACAGGCAATATTACTTTCAATAACTTGACGCCCTCCAAAACTTACCGCATTGTGGGTATTCCCGTTGGCGCTGTTTCCAAAGAGTCGGCGCTCAACACCAACCGAAATCCTTCGTTGGTGTTGGATAATGGTTATTACACCGAAATTACCATTCCGGCTGCATGGACAGGCAACGACACGCAAATGGCGACCGCTACGGCTACGGCTGAGTCTTGCGACTTGGCACATATTTACTTAACCAATACCGACCCGAATGTAGAATATGCCCTGCTGGATCCCATGGGCGATTCGAATGCCGCGAATGATACGGTGGTAACCGCTTGGCAGCATGGTTTGGGTTTGGCAACCGGCGCCGCACTTATTTTCGAAGGCTTAAAGACTAATTACAACTATCTGGTTGTGGCTCGTCCTACGGGATATAGCGAAATAAGTTATGCCATCGCTACCGAAAAATCGGGTGTACTTGTTCGCACCCCTATGGGTTGTGGAGGTAACGTAAATGATATTCAGCGTTCGCAGGTAACACGCGAGCGTAAAGCTGACGGCACGGACAAAATTATTTTGACAGGCATTGACTCCCATGGCGAATACGGCATTTACAATCCTTCCAATGGGGAATTTCTTTATGGAGGTTTGTTCAAAGGCGAAACGGTTACCGGAGGAACCTATATTTTTGATGATTTGGATGCCAATAGCATTTTCCACCTTGCTGTGCGGGACACAACAACCGGTTCGGTATTTATGGTCGGTGTACGGGTATATCCTTTTGCCGAAGAACTTGATATTAATTATGTAAAAGAGTGGGTAAGACAGGCAAGTCCGGATGCGGATGCTGATGACTTTATCCCCAAGACAACAGCCTACCGCCTGCGGGCAAACGACACGGCCAAAACTTGGCTGATTGGTAACGGCAACGACATTGACCACGAAGATGCCGATACTTGGGTGTCGTCAACAGGAACTTCGCAACTCTATTTGGGCTTGAAACGCGGCGCGGAGGCAAGCATACTTGATTCGACACAGATATTGCAGGCAACCGCCGATACGCTCCATTACCGGGTGCAACCGGTGGAAAAGGATGGTTGGGTCGGGCCTTCCATCTCTCCGGAGTTAGAGCCTTTGATTATTCCCGTGAGACGTGCCGCTCCGGTGGCGAATGCCTGTGGTGGAAGTGGTGGCGCTTACACGATAGATTATACCCAATTACCCGAAAGGATTACAGTGGACGAAAGTAAAAGCGGAACGATTGAATACAGTCTCAACAATGGCGAAAATTATACACTCATTGCTGTCAATCCTGAGGGAGAGGACTCAGTGCATTTATCGACTTTGGGCTGGGTGGCTACTCCCTTGACCATACCCTTGCGGTTCAACGCCTCACAAGCAGGCAAATATTTTGCTTCGGAACCGGTACTGCAGCCGCTTGCCGGACGCGGACCGGCACCCACCGAAGCCATGGCGGTAATCATAGACGAAAGCACAGAAATACAAGGCTTACTATCTACGTTCAAATATCAGTACCGTGAGTCCGGTGTCGGAGACTGGATAAATGTTGCTGACGAAGCGACTGAAGTTACAGGTTTAGATATAGCTGTTAATGATTACGAGATACGTTATGCACCCACTTGCGAAACACCGGCTTCGCTCTCGCAGGTGCTGTCCATACCGCTGTCAATTATATCCATTAATTTTGGAAATATCATATACGGTTACGATGCCGATACTATTCAATCGCCGATTATCATTCGAAATGTCTCAACCGAAGAAGTGCCTTTTGATGGTGATTCCGATCACCTTTACTTAATTGGTGATGATATTGAAGAGTTTGTCATTAATCGTCCCGGCAATACAAGCAGTAGTGTTCCCGCCATGGATGGAACTACGATGGGCGAAAACCGCACTGATTATAGCATTTCACCCATACAGGGGCTTGCCATTGGTTATTATAAAGATACCATCCGTTTGGATTATGGCGGGGGAAATATTGCTATTGCCGAGGTTATAATCAACATCATAAAAGCGACTTGGAAAAATAATCTTACTGCCGAATACTTCAATCCTGATTCCACGAGTTTTATGGTAAACATTACGCCTGTTTCTCCGGAAACCATTCCCACAGGAGCGATTATCGAATACAGTATCAACCCTACGTTCGACCGTAAGGGAACCGTTAATCTTCCAATAGAAAACTTCACTTTTGAGGACATTACTGCTGCTATCGAAGTCCCGAATGATCTTTTGGAACCGGCAAGCGAATATACCGTTTATTACCGGTACCAAGCCGATGACAAACATTTCGCTTCGGAAACCAAAACGTTGACGGCTTACACTGCCTACGCCTTGGATTGCGATAATCCGGTGGTAGAGATAGACTATGTAAACGAAAAATTGAACATGAAAACCGGTTTTCTACCGGATAATTATGATATAATAGTAAACGGTGTAAAAGTAAGTATGCCTTATCAAGTGTCGGCAGAAGCGGAAAACCCCACGTTTACTGTAAAAGTGGTTCGTGTGGGACCTTTTTCCTATATTCCGCCTTCGGATACTTGTACCATTACGGTAATAGGTCGTGAGAACGCTCCTGCGGCTGCGGCAATCACTATAAACGGAACAAATAAAACTATTGCGCTAAACGAAAATCCGGTGCTCGATGAAGATTTCCAATATCGTGTGGCAGGTAATACGAATATTATGGCAAACTGGCAAGATGCCTTAAACATAACCGGCGCCTTGCAGTTTGGCGGTTACGAATTGCGCCGTCCGGCAACAACAGCCAAATTTGCCTCGAAATTTATAACCGTTACGCTGCTCTCACTACTTAATCCCACCTCAAAACACCATTTGTATGTCGATATTGCCCGTGAAGATGGGATTAGCAACACACCCAATGGTTCTACTTGGAAAGATGCCACTCCTTCGTTGGCGCATGCTCTCGAATATGCTCGTACAAATCCCACTTTGGTGGACAGTATTTTTGTTGCCGTTGGAACTTATAAACCCGAAAATATCACTGCGGATGATAGGGATAAAACCTTCACATTGCCCTCGAATGTGATTATCACCGGCGGTTACGAAACTACGGTTGTAGGAAACGCGGTTGCCACAGCGCAGATTCACAAACCGGACGCCTCCTCCGTCCTTTCCGGCGATTTTGGAAGTGTCAACGCCTACCATGTCGTAACAGCCAACGGAGTAACTAACGTAACACTGAACGGATTTGTTATTACCGGTGGTAATGCCTCCGGTGCGGGAAATAATGGTATTGGCGGAGGGCTGTACAACGTCAACAGTTCGCTTAAACTCATGAATGTAGTCATTCATTCCAATACGGCAGCGATATCCGGCGGCGGTATCTATTTGGCATCCGGTACGGATTCTTTGATTAATGTTACCATTTCCGGTAATAATGCAGTAAATGGCGGCGGTATCTATCAAGCCGGCGGCACATTGAATATCACCAACAGCATTATCTATGGCAATATAGCCGGAACCAATCCGGAAATAGCTGAAATAGGCGGTACACGTATTTACAAAAATACGATGATAACTACCGATCCGCTTTTTGTCGATGCTCCGGCGAAAAATTTCCGTCTGTCATCCGAAAGTCCGGCACGGAACGCGGGGGATGACGCCTTATATCAAGCAGCGCGTAATAACGGCGCGTTTTTTAATTGGGACAACGAAACCGATGTCTTAGGCAAAAAACGGAAAAGAGACATCATTGATATGGGCGCTTACGAATCCATCGCTATTCTTACCCCATCTAAACCGACTATCCCGCCTGTTATTTGCAGCGGCGACAGCTTGGAATTAGAAATCAACCCTACCGGAATTTTAGGAATTTACAGCAGTTCGAAAGCGGACTCAACGATTGCGATTGTCGGTGCCAACGGTAAACTGTATTCCGATGTGCATATCGCTAACGGCGAGCTTGTTGCCCGTCCGGCAGGCGACCCCGACGAAGGAAAAGGCGGTACGGTTACCATTACCTTCACAGCAGATGATGACGGCAATTCTGCCACCAAAGCGGTGGTAGTTACGCCGCGCATCCAAACACCGACATTTCGCTGGGTTTACGACGGCATTTGTACCTTCGACCAAAGTCATGGTATTGACGATCACGATGAAATTTATGTTTGGTATGATACTATTGCCAAAGTACAAATTACAGACTTAGTGAATGTTAACGTCAAGCCAAATGACGATTGTGTCCCCGATTCTACCAACCACGATCCCAACTATTTTGCCAATTATGTGCATTGGGATTATATACCGTTTAACGGCGTAGATGAAAATAGTGCGGATTTTTACGATCCGGATGCTTCTCCTTCTCCTTTTGCCAATATACGATGGTATGAGGATAATGAGGGTGTACCGGGAGCATTTATCCGAAAAGGAGGCGATCCGGCAGTCGGCAATACCTTGGAAAATTTCTGGCAAAATGAGACTCACTCGCCGGAAACATACTGGGCAAGTATTGTAGATGGTGTCAATTGCGAAAGCCGCAAAATAAAAGTGCAAGTAAATATCCTTGCAACGCCCGACCAACTTGCTGTTGACAGTTTGATAGGGTATGTGCAGCCAACCGGTACTTCCAATATGGCGCTGACAGCCAAATATCTGGATGTACACACCGACAACACCCTGCGATTGGAATGGTATGCTACGAAAGCCGATGCACAACATGTGTATGATGGCGCTTTGAGTTGGGTGGAAGCCGATGCCATCGACTCCACCTATCACACGATGTCCCTTACAGACACCATCTATATTGGTGTTACCCAACCAACGGATATTACGTATTGGGTAATGCGGGCGGATGTGTCGGGCTGCCGCTCGTTGCCTACGCCTTACCGCATACAATTGTTCCCCAAACCTGCTATCACGATAGATGCCATTGATATGGTTTGTCCGGGAAGTGAAGTAATAACTACCGTCACTATCTCCGGCGGTACTGCTCCGTATAATTTTACGATTAAGAGTAGAAATTCAGCGCTTATTAAAGAAGAAACGAATTATCCCGGCGCTACTTATACTTTCTCAACCTATCCGTTTAATTCGACTGCTTATCGCATCACTGCATTTAGCGATTCGATAACACCTTGGATTACCGATCCGGATTTGGGATTGCATGTTCCCACCCCTCCGGGATATTTTGATGAGACGGACATTGACATCATTGTTACTGAAATTACCTCTATCAGTCCTGCATTTGGACCTACTACCGGCGGTACTTTCACAACCGACTCCGAAAGTCCGATTAATACAAGCGGAACAATCACCATCACCGGACGAGGATTTGCTCCATTGGGCGCTTCATTGATAGAGTCGGTACTGTTCGATAAAACGGCGGCCACTATCGTTGAAGTTACCAACAATACAATTACCTGTATTCCACCTCCACATGCAAAGGGTAATGTAACCGTGTCGGTTGCTGCTTGCGTTACCATACAACTCACCGACGGCTATCGCTACGAACCGGTTCATATTATAGACATAGAACCCGCTTATGCACCTGTGACCGGTGGAACACCCGTAACCATTCGGGGAGTAGGTTTGTGGGACGGCATCTCGAATCCGGATAATGTTTGGATAACTTTAGCCGGCGTACCGGCAATCATTACCAACACTGCGGTTACGGTTAAGGAAGACGAAATACAGGTGATAACCGGTCCATCCAATTATTCCTTGTTAGACACAGTTGAGATATTCAATGGTACCGACATACGCAAATTTGCCGACCGGTTTACCTATTATCCGGTTACATTTATCAAAGACGGGGTGTGGAGTAAAGCGTACAACTGGGAAACTCAAACAGACGACCGCATTCTACCCTATCCCGGCGCCAGGATTCAAATTAAGGCAAATATTGAGCAGGATATTGATCTGACATCCGATAATGTGGCGGATTATCCGAACGTAAAAATGGACAGCATAACGGTACATCCCAATAAAGCCTATACCCTTGGCAGCGGCAATACACTTGCTGCCAACGTATTTACGCTCAAAGACGATGCTTCTTTCCTTAATTACGGAACGATGAATGCTACCGAGCAAAATGTAGAACACCTGCTCACCCAGGGGCGCAACTGGTATATTTCAAGTCCTGTGCAAGATGCAACAGCATCAAACGTTCCGAGCGACCGCATAGAATGGTATGACGAAACGGTTCCTGTATGGAAAGCGCTCAACTCACCATTTGTTACAGGTTTGGGTTATACGGCTTATTCCGATACTGACATTGCCGTAAAATTTTCGGGAACATATACCGATGGCGACCAAGATTTGCCCACCCTTACCCGTACTTCCGGAAACACCAAAGAAGGCTACAACCTTGTAGGCAATCCTTTTCCATCCTATTGGCATTGGACATCCGAAGCCGCAACGGACGCTAATTTATACAGTACCATCTGGTATCGCACCCATCGAGCAGGTATTTATGAATTTTGGTCGTACAACGCTTCGGGCGATGTAGCAGTAGCGCCGGGTGGTTGGGAAGACGACACGCCCAGCGGTTCTTATTCCTTGGCTTACGTACCGCCCATGCAGGCATTTTGGGTACGGGTGAAAGACGAAACTCCCGGTACGCTCACCTTTGCTAATAATCAACGTGCGCATGCCGACCACAATAGCAATATCCTGCGATCCGGTGGTAGAGACGTGGCGCGCCACGTCTCTACGGAAGAAACACGTCCAATGTTGCGCCTGCGGATTTGTAGAGACGTTGCGCGCAACGTCTCTACCGGAGATACAGATGAAACGCTGATCTATGCCGATGAAGCAGCATTCAACCGGTTTGACGATTACGACAGCGATAAATGGTTTACCAATCAAGGAGTGGAAATCTTTACCTTGCCGGTTTCGGAAAACCGGGCATTGGCAATCAACGGTTTGTCTTCCATTACCGACGGGTTGGAAATTCCGATCGGTTTCCAGGCGGATGAGGGAGGCGCTTTCAGTTTTCGTGCAAAGGAAATACTGAACCTCGATACGCACAATGTCTTTTTACGCGATAAATGGCTGAACGAAGATTTTAACTTGCGTAGCAACAACAATTATTCGTTTACTTCGGGAAGCACACAGAATACCGAACGGTTCAGTATCGTCTTCCGGAGCACAGGTACCGACATCCACCCTGTAACCGACGACCGCATCTGGGCTTATACCGATAGATCCGGACACATTATGGTTGCACTCTACGATAAAAATTGGAAAGGCAGCGAAGCGCACATATCGGTATTCGATATTGCAGGTCGTAAATTGACCGGACAACCGATTACCATCGGCGAACGCACAACATTGGACGGTACATTTGCTGAAGGTGTATATTTGTTGCGGGCGGGTAAGTGGAGCGCTAAAGTAATCGTAAATTTATAATAGAAATATTTTCCTATTTTTTTGACAAAACATTTTCTTTTTACAATTTTTTTTGCTTATTTTGCATATCAAAAGTTAAAATACACTTATTTCGCCCCTAAATGACAAAACTTAAATTAGTATGACGGATTTCTTACTTGCATTGCTGTTGTCTGTAATCTTATGGGTTGCTTGCGCTTATTTTGGAAAATTATTTTCAAGCAAGTTTCAATTGTCTGTTATACAGCATTTGGTCTGCTTGGTTGTGGCTGTAATCAGTTGCATCTGTTTGTTTACTGTTTTCAAAATGAACCGGCTGAACGGTTATTTGGACAACATACAAGTCATGGTAACAGAATCCGTGCAACAAACGGAAAATGTAACCGATGTGTCCGATTTAACGGAAAAAATCAAGAAACAATACCCTTTTGTCTCGCAACTCATTGATAATAAGCGTATTACCCCCCCCCCCCCCCCCACGAATCGCCGGCTTTAATTCCCTCTGTTTCAGATTATTTAATTAATCCTGTCAAGAAAAAAATCTCTTCTTATCGAAATAAATTTGTTTTTGCGTTGATTGTATTTCAGTTGATTGCTTTTGGTATGGTGTATTATTCCGCTTCCAAGCAGGCAACAAGGGCAATCTATAGTTCTTACGATCTGGATAATGAAGATTATACCTATAGTTAATATCAATAATACTAATACATAACAACTAATTACAATGAGCAATCTAAATGGCAATCACATTATTATCGGCGTTGGTGGAACCGGCGGCAATGTATTAAAAGCTATTCGTAAAAGGTACTTTCAAGAAATTTCATCTGCAGATGCAAGACGAACTACACCTTTAGGTTTTATATATGTAGATTCAAGTGAAGAAAACATGAAACCTAACGATCCGACTTGGAAAGTCTTGGGTGAAAATTCACAATTGGGTAAAGATAGTTTTTTGTATATCCGGGGAGCGTCTTTAGGTAGCCAGTTAGAGAATGTGGATAGCTATCCGGGCATCAAGAGTTGGATAGGCGACCGCACTATTTGGGACAATTTAGTGGGTTCTGTCGGAAATGACGGAGCTGCTGCACAACGCCGCCGTTTGGGTCGATTCCTTTTTTCTTGCGCTGTGAATGAGTACGAAAGCATCCTGAAAAACCAAGTGAAAGAGGTGAAATCGAAAAGTGGAAGAACGGATGTCACTTTCCATATTATTGCCGGATTAGCCGGCGGTACGGGTAGCGGCTCGATTGTGGATATTATTTCTCAAACACGCAAGCATTTTCAACCGAATGTAGGTTCGGGATTGAATTATAAGATATTGGTTTATTGTTTAGTTCCGGAGCATTCTCCGCTTCCCGGCTGGGACAAAGGCTTTTATCATGCCAATGGGTTTGCCGCCTTACAAGAGTTGAATGCGTTGCAAGTGAAACGCTTTATTCCTCATGATGTAAGCGGCGAATATGAATTTATTCCGTTAGAAAGAGTGGATAGGGTATTTAACAGTTGTTTCTTGTTTACCAATGCCAATGAAAACGGTATTACGGTCGATGTAAAGAATGATTTGCCGGACATTGTTTCCGATTTAATCTTCCATTACCTGTTTTTACAAGTAGATGATACGACTCGCGCCTTTGAAGATGCGTTTACGTTGGAAAATATAGTAGATGGCGAAAAAGAAAAAGACGAAAATGCCAAAACCGTTGAGATAGCCAATAAAGAGAAACCGGTGCGTACCCGGCGTTTTAATTCTTTTGGTATCAAACGCATTGTCAGTCCGGAAGAAGAAATTGTAGAATATTTTACCTATAATTTTGCACGTCAGGCTTTATTGCAGTTCAAATACAATAATTGGTCGGATGATTTGGGTTATCGTGACCAACCGAAAAACGAAGATTACATTACTTTCGTCAATGATAGAGCGACCCTCAATAGTTGGTTGCTTTCGGATGCCCATTTAATGTTGTCGTTACCTGTCCTGCCGAGTGAGAAAGA
>JAISKT010000219.1 GCA_031261295.1 Candidatus Symbiothrix sp.
CGCCACTGTTTACGACTGCAAAGATACAAATTTTTGAAAGCAATTCACAACGTGTGTGTGATTGCATTTTCCGTTTATCAAACTGTTTACGACTGCAAAGATACAAATTTTTGAAAGCAATTCACAACCGAACAGATGATGGAGTTGGCTTCGTTGAAACTGTTTACGACTGCAAAGATACAAATTTTTGAAAGCAATTCACAACCTTTTGCTCCTGATACTCTTCCTGAGAGATACTGTTTACGACTGCAAAGATACAAATTTTTGAAAGCAATTCACAACTGTTCCAAACGTCCAAACGTCCAAACGTCACTGTTTGTTTGGCAAAGATACAAATTTTTGAAAGCAATTCACAACTGGGAAGTAGAGAAATGGTATTTAATTCAACTGTTTACGACTGCAAAGATACAAATTTTTGAAAGCAATTCACAACCGGTACCCATATCCATAAATAGGGCACCGAACTGTTTACGACTGCAAAGATACAAATTTTTGAAAGCAATTCACAACAAGGTGGAATTTGTATGCTTGTCGAAACAAACTGTTTACGACTGCAAAGATACAAATTTTTGAAAGCAATTCACAACTTGAAATGACCATGAAAATGCAGCATGAATACTGTTTACGACTGCAAAGATACAAATTTTTGAAAGCAATTCACAACTATTTACTTGCCTTAACCGTAGCCTGCATCAAATTCAAATCAGATGTTAATCCTTTGGTTTGTTTCCGTAATTCCGCTAATAAATCTTCTTTTCCAAGCACATCGAACGCGCGTTTTATACCTTCAGCAGTTGCTGCCATTTCAATGCCTTCTTTTATAAAATCAATAGCAGATTTAGCCCATTCTTGAATTTTTTGTCCAAATTTTGTAGCAATAGTTGCCAGCAAAACACCTCGCATCGTATTCAGAGTATCACATAAACTTTTACTTCTTCCGGAAAGTTTTCCCATTTGATTTTCAACATCTTTAATCTCTTTTTGCAACTGCTTATATGCTTCAGGACTGGCAGCTTTAGATGTGTTATTTAGTTGCTCTCTCAAACTGCTCGCACTACTTCTAAGTTGATTCATAGTCATATCCGACAATTTCATTGTAGATATGAGTTGTTTACTTTTCTGGTTATATTCAGCGATAGTTTTCCTATTTTGTTCCATCTTTGTCTGCAATTCCTTAACGGCTTGTGCATTACTGTGAAATGCCTCTTTTGCGCGTTCATATTCTTTACCGGTTGTTTTCCGGTATCTTCAAGCTTTTTCATCGCGGCTTCAGCCTGATTCATATATTTGTCGCTGCCTTTAATTCATCGTTTAATTTCTCATTTTCTTTGGTCGTATTTGCAACAACAGAAGAAAACGTTTGTAGTTCTCCTTGAACACCCTTCGCATCCAGACTTAATACCCATCGAATCTGATCGTCTTTTAATTTTCCTGCCATAACTTATTTTCCTTTTATTTTTTCATATTTTTCTCCGAATGAATTTCCTATACCACCATGTTCATCAGGAAATGCTACACGTAATGCATCTCCAACAGTTTCAGCGATCTCTTTTCCATAATTGAATCTGATGTTCTTTAAGGAATTATTGTAGAGAATGCCCCAAACCTGCTTATTGTAGATTTCTCTATTTCCATATTTCTTCATATCAATGAATCGCATGTGTTTGACGATTCCGGCAGATATGATGAATCGTCCATCTCCTGAAGTTTGAATCATATAGTCAGGATTTTCTAAAGATTTTAGTAAGTCTCCTGTGCGAATACCAATTCTCTTACCTTTACGAATCTGTATTTTTGCAGATGCTCCCTTGACATAAATGTTTTCGCGAGCAATAGCAAGTTGTGTTCTGTAAATATTATCCAAGTCGTGTTTGAGCTCTCTGATAATAAAATCCTGTTTTGTTATTTTGTCAGAAATCATTGCTGTATCATTTTATACAGCAAAAGTAGGAGTAGATTTTTGAAATTTAAAGGACAAAAAATTAGGCTATCCAAAATCGAATAGCCCAAGGTTATAATCTGCTTAATTACAGTATTTATTAAAAATCAAGTTGATTGGAACGCCCAATAAAGGAGTCAGTCCAATGCAAATAATCCAAGTCAAAAGAAATGGCATCGAGCCTTTTCCAATAAAGCCAAACGGGATACAAATCAGTATGTAAATCAATCCTAAAATCATGACGCAAAGATAACTTAATTTTTAATACCAAACAAATCTTCCTCTGTTTTTACATTTAAAAAGCGAGAATTCTCGCTTTTTAAGTAAGCGTTAATTTTCAAACGGAATAACTAACTGCCGACGTTCGGCATCGTAATCTGCGATCGTGAGCTTGCGAAGTTGCTGTAAAGTTGTTTCAGCTCTCTCAAGCACATTTTTAGCACCTTTGAAATTCTGTTTAGCCTCTTTCACGATTTCCAACTGGTGGTCGATTTCCAATTGCTTTTTCTCCACGAAATCGGCGTGCGAAGTGAAATGTTTATACAGCGCACGATAACATTCCATTCGATACCTGCGTACTGCTTCACGCGCTTCTTCCTTCACGTTTTTCGACTGTTTTTTTTACAAAGATACAAATTTTTGAAAGCAATTCACAATTAACGAAACATGGTTGCGCACCGAATACAACACCGCCGTCCGTTCGGCACGTGAGGCAACCAACTGGCGGCGATTCCAAGACGCCAAACGAATGTACCCCAATCTTGAATACATCAAGAGCAAAGCAAAGGAACCACGCAAAACACACGCCGAATGGATAGGCACAATCCTGCCAATTGACCACCCCTGGTGGAACACACACTATCCGCCAAGCGACTGGAATTGCCAATGTTCGGTCCGGCAGACCGACAAACCGGTAACACCTGTTCCCGACGATGGCGTCATCGGAAATCCTCTCTTTCGCAACAATTCCGGCAAAACAGCCGAATTTGTGAAGCTCGACGAACATCCTTATATCAAACATGCAGACAAGGAAGCCGAAAAGGACGTGGAAAACTTTATGAAAAAACAGGAAATAAAGATGCTAAAGGCATGGGCAAAAGAGAATCTAACCAAAGAGTCAACCGTCCATTCTGACCCCAAATTCAATAAGCAAATAGAATTTTCGATGAAAGGAATATCCGAATTTTTGAATCAACCCCATAGACACTATTATGAGAAAAACGAACTAATTAAAGATATAATAAAGGTTATTCAAGGCGCAAAATATATGGGAATAACACACCACAAAGGTCGCATATCGCATATTTTTGAAATAAAAATAAAAGGAGAAAAGAGTTGGATAATAGTGAACGAAGAAAATAATGGTGATGTTTTCTTATATAGTATTTCGGATAGCGATAAGGTGCTGATTGGTATAAAAAAATAGTTGCCAAAAACAGCTCGTTAGGACTACAACCTAACACTTACTTTTTTAGCAACTAATTATAGCACAAAGATACAACAAATTTTTTAATAAACAAGCATTTAAGCAACTTTTTAAAATAAATATTAAAAGATGACTGATTTTACTAAATTAAAAAAACAATTAGAAAACAAGAGTAGAAGTAATCGTATATTTTTCGATTCGCTTGTAGTTTTGATTTGGCTTGAGGTAAAAAAGGGAAACAAGAGAGATTACACGTGGTTTAATGTTATGCTTCCTTCATATAAGGGAACACAGGGAAGGAGTAGAACTAAAATACAAGATTACAAATCTGCTATTCAAATTTTAAGTACGCAAGAAATTAGGGGAATAGAAAGTGCAATCAATCAAATTGGGAAATGCGATTCAATACTGGAATTTAGAGAAAAAAGTCAAATAATCTTTAATGATTGTATGTTGTGCGCATTGAATGTATTAAATTGAAATAAAAAAAATGAACTTTGAGCAATTTGAGCAAATAATTCAGCAAAAAATGAACGAAGTCGTGAAATTCGCCGAAGACGACCTGCCCCACATCATCGGCGTGGAAGCCACAGAACACTTCAAAGAATCATTCGACAAACAGGCGTTCGCCGGTACCCACCTTGAGGGGGGCAGGGGGGCTTGGCAGGAAGTTGAACGCCGAAAAACCGACTCCCCATGGTACGGCTTTGATGCTGCTTCGCCTAAGCATTTCTCACTCAAGCGCACCACCGATAAAATACTTCGAGACACCGGCGAACTGGCAAACGCCTTTTCATACCGTCCGGAAAAAGGTAAAGTAACAATCACCAACGACAAGCCCTACGCCGCCGTACACAACTTCGGAGGACAGGCAAAAATATTCGGCAAAAAGCCGTTCACGATGCCGCAACGCAAATTCATGGCACACTCCCAGGCGTTGACGGATAAAATCAACGAGAAAGCACAACGAGAAATAAATAACATATTAAAACAATGAAACAAATCTACTTAGCCGTCATGGAACGGCTCAAAACAGAGTCGCCCGAATTGAGCGACTTTCTCTGCAAGAAAAAAAGAATTGGCTATAGTGCATCAGCACTAAATCTAAGGGAATTGTTGAGTGGAATTTTTGTGATGTTCTGCTGACGATGGTGGGAGGTGTAGATTAATAGAATTTGTTTTATTTCTTCTTCGTGGTAGGAGCCTAAATGTATAGTCCTCAATGAAATCATCGAGGCTGTGTTTAGGTTGATAGCTGTAATTAGAATCCAATTTTTTTCTCTCCTTTTCCTGACATAATGCCGGTATCCATATCATCGTTCTCTATTCTTTTTTTTCCCGGGTCATATTTTACACCCCAATTCAAATTCCATGAAAAATTAAGAAGGGCGACTTGACCGAGGTTGTTAGAAGCCACTTTTGTATAACTTGGCGTTAAAGTAGAAAGATTTCTACTATATTGCGAGTATTCTTTTGTAAATGGGTTTATCATCCCTAAACTTAGGCTCCATTGGTTGGCATTATACATAATGGAGGTAGTGTGGAGGCGTTCCCCATAGTTGATTTCTTCTCCGGAAAGAATATTACGACGTGTCCTTACATCTGTATAGAAAGACCAGTTTTTGTAGTTTGCCAACAGTGAAGCATTAAGATGCCAATTCGTATAAGTATGTGAATAATTTTTACCATTACTTATATAATGCCAAACTCCGGGAGATAAAGACAGGGTAATATAGTTTACAGGGCGAATTTTAAGCCCTAAATTCACATTAAACCGATGACTGTTTTTTTGATTTTCAGCCATTTTTATAAACTTGTCATTTTCAAATAGCACGCTTTCCATGATAGGCTGATTAGCATAATTATATCCACTTATTAAGTTCGTCGTCCATATTCCTTTGCTAAAAAACAGAGTTATTTTATTGTTATAGGATGGTGTTGTATATAAATCCGGATTTCCTCGTTTGATTTGAAATGAATCAATCGCTTGTTCTATTCCATTCAAGTCGGATAAAGCGGGGGAATGATTTACAATATTCGCCTCATATTTGATGTTAAAATTCTTTGCAATAGTATAGGTTATGCCAATTTTAGGGCGGAAAATATACCTTACCGAACTTTCTTCTTTCTGCTGATTGAAGGTTCTTGTGCCACCTAATCCAAACGTGTAGTTGAACTTTTTCCTATTCATCCGATATTCAAGGTAAGCGTATGTTTCGGCAAAATCCAAATCTACAACAGAGGTAACATTCCCTGCGTATTTATTTTCCGTATAACTTTGAAAATGTTTTATGCCGCCGGTTAATTTCCCTTTATCATATTGTTTTTCATAAATTCCTTCTGCGATGACGGAGTTCTTTTTCCCTTCAATTTGTGAATAGATATTAGACAATAGTTGTTGTTCCGACTTTTCCATATAGGAGCGGGAAGTTCTTGTATTGATATGCGTGCCTACTAAATTGACTATCAAAATCTGTTTGTTTTTCAAGTTCTGCTGATAATAAATGTCAATAGCCGGACTGTTTATTCGTTCGGTCGAGTGTTCGGAGAGAAAAAGAGGATCGTTTGAATCGGAATAATAAATAACACCTGTCCTATCCATAAAATTGTTGGGTATATCTGTAAAATTATTCCTTAATTTGATATTAAAGATGTATTTATCCGCATCACGCAGACTGTAAATAAACGCCAAATTCACTTTATCATCTAAATATTTGGCAGGATCTCCGGTTTCCGTTCGGGCAATTATCTTATCCGGAAAAACGAAAGCATCGTCATTTTCATGTGTCCAAAAGAGTTTTGAACGGCTCCAAGAACTGATAAAACCAAATTCCGATTTTTTATAATTGTATTTGGTAGATAAAGCATTATAGGAAACCACCGCATCAGACAAGGCATTTTGCAAATAGGCAGATACATTTCCTCCCGAAATCCGCTGTTTGGTTATAAAATCAATAACTGCCGCCGCTCCCTTATATTTCATTCCGGGAGTGTCATAATATTCTATCCGGATAATTTCATCCGGAGTTAAGGCATTAATTTCATCTATCGAACCGGAAATTCCATTCAAATAAATGGCTACATTTCCATCTTGAAAAGATTCTATTGTTCTTTTTATAGGGTTAATGTCAATACCCGGTAACTGTAAGTTGCGAAGCAGAATCAATCCATTGTTTGCCGCTTTTTTTTGCATCGTAGTTGGATATATCAATTGCCTGTCATCTTTTGTTGTTATTTGGCTTGCCTGGACAGTAATGGTATTAAGTGTTATTGCATTCGGTTTAATTGAAATAGTTTCCACATCCAAATTGGCATTTAAACCCGATACATTCAAATACGAATCTGAATAGCCCATGCAGGAAGCAACCAATATAAAATTTCCTTGTGGTAAGTACGCTATCATAAAATTACCGTCCTGCTTCGTTGTTGTGCCTTTGACAAACACAGAGTCTGTCGTTAATAGCTTAACGTTTGCAAACTCCAATTTCTCTTTAGAACCGGCATCCGCTACAATTCCTGTAATTTGATACTGGGCATAAGAGAATAGTGCTTGGAAACTCAAAATACAGAGTATATAAGTCTTGACGATTAAGTTCTTCATATATGTTTTTTTATTTTCCACAGCCCAGCACATAAAATAAATGACATTGCCGCTGCACCGATCCAGAAGTATCGGATAGATGAAAAATCATAAGTGGCAATACCTTCTACAACCGTTTTGCTATCGCCTATCAAGTTTCCACTAAGAATATCCTGTATTCCTGCTCCGATATAACTTGCGATACCAATCACACCCAATGCTGCACCCGATGCTTTTTTCGGTGCAATATCTACCGCCATCAATCCGCCCAGATAACAGATGAGAACGCCAATAGATAGCCCGAACAGTATCATACTGAAAATGTCTATCGCAAAATAGCCTTTTGGCACTAAGACAAACATTGTGATGGCAATCGTGTTGCAGATTCCGAATATCAATGCAGGTAGGTTGCGGTTGCCTTTGAATAATTTATCGGACAACCAACCGGACAAAACCGTTCCGATGATACCGCAAACCGACGAAACGGCAATGATGCTACTTGCCTCCACCGATGAATAGGCTTTCTGATTTTCAAGAAAAAAGATGCCCCAACTGTTAATCGCGTAGCGACTGATATACATACACGCACTCGACAACGCCAATATCCATATAGCAGGATTTTTGAGTACTTCCAACTGCATACTTTTGGTGGATTGTTCCAATTCTTTGGATGGCAGCAT
>JAISKT010000248.1 GCA_031261295.1 Candidatus Symbiothrix sp.
TAGTTGTATCTACAGCATAACCATGATTTTGCGAAGTGATGAAACACCTGCCGGTGTTTGGGTTCACGGTACACGGTTCACGGTACACGGTTTCGTCGCTTTGCGTACCGTGCACCGTGAACCCTGTACCCTGTACCATTTGCACCGGTTGATTGTGGCTCCGGTGGCCGTATTTCAATTTGTAAGTGGTGGCTCCGCCGGCTTTGGCCAACAGTTGGTTCCCCATACAAATACCCATGATGGGTTTGCCTTTTTTCATGGCTTCCTTTATATGGTCAACGGTTATTTGGCAATGATCGGGATCGCCCGGGCCGTTGGAAATAAACAATCCGTCGTATTCTAAGGTATTGAAATCGTAGTCCCAGGGAACGCGGATGATGTTGACATCCTTTTTCAGCAGGCAACGGACAATGTTGTGTTTGACTCCGCAATCGACTAAGACAACGGTTTTGGAGCCGTTTCCGTACCGCAGGATTTCTTTGCAACTGACTTTGGCGACCTGATTTTCCAAGGAAGGATCGATAAAATCAATCTCATCCGGAGAATCAAATATGATTTTTCCTTTCATGGAACCCTGTTCGCGAATCACTTTAGTCAAGGCGCGGGTATCCACTCCGTAGATTCCGGGAACTTTATGTTCTTTCAGCCACTGGCCCAAGCTTTTGCAGGCATTCCAGTGACTGTATTCGTGGGAATATTCGGAGATAATCAATCCGCTGACCTGTATTTTTTCCGATTCGTAAAACTCGGATAATCCATTGACGATACGGTCTTCCGGCACGCCGTAATTTCCCACTAAAGGATAAGTAACTGTCAGTATCTGACCGGCGTAGGAAGGATCTGTCAAACTTTCGGGATAACCGACCATAGCGGTATTGAAAACGACTTCACCGGCTGCAGGAGCCTCATATCCAAAGGAATAACCCTTAAATGCCATTCCATTCTCCAATACCAAAGCAATCTTTTTGTCCATATTGTGTTAAAAGGATTTTCTAATCGGATGCAAAGGTAATAAAAAAGGATGGAAATACGGACAATTTTTTTTACAGATATAATGTTAGACTTTTCAAGTAAAATAAAGTCTGTTTTCTAAATATATTTGTCGTATATTTGCAATTCTAAATCATACGGATAACCCAATAAATTTATAGTCTTATGCGATTTATTTCATTGATAGTAACTGCGTTGCTGTTTGCAACTACAGTTAGCGCACAGAGTTTGATTCCGGTTAAGTTGAATGCGCCAAGTAAAGAACGGGGTTCGGACATCATGGAAGCATTGGCCAACCGCCATTCCACCCGTGAATTTTCTACGGAAAAACTGAGTCTTCAGGATTTGTCCGACTTGCTTTGGGCCGCCACCGGCGTCAATCGTCCGGATGGCCGGAGAACGGCTGCCACCGCCCGCAACAATCAGGATATTGATGTCTATGTGATTATGGAGGAAGGCGCTTACCTCTATGATGTAAAGGCCCATGAGCTACAACCGGTAGCCGAAGGCGACCACCGCGGCCTGATTGCCGATGCACAAGCTTCGGTAAAAGCGGCGCCCGTAAGCCTGTTGATGGTTTCCGATTTGTCGCGTTTTACCGGATTAGATGCGGAAGCCCAAAAACAATGGGGAGCGCTGGATGCCGGGATTGTTTCTCAAAACATTATGCTTTTTGCGTCGGCATGCGGTCTGGCGACTGTTCCCCGTGTGTATATGAAAAAAGACGAATTGAAAGAAGTATTGCATTTGTCGGAAACGCAAGTCCCAATGATTAATAATCCGGTGGGCTATCCTCTATGAGCGAATATTAACTATGGAAGATAAAAATCTCAAGGGGCACGCGGCGTTGTTTGTGGCCTACATTATTTTTGGCCTCAACACGCCGATAGCAAAAGCGGTTTTGATGCACGGGGAAGTTTCGGCTATGGCTCTGACTTTTTACCGCATGGCGGGAGCAATGGCGCTTTTTTGGCTTACATCCTTGTTTACAAAAAAGGAACAGGTCAATTTCCGGGATTTATGCCTGCTCTTTTGGGCGGCCATGTTTGGAATTCTCATTAATCAAATGTCCTTTATCATCGGGCTTTCGCTTACGTCTCCCATAGATGCCTCCGTTATCACCACTATTGGCCCCGTATTGACAATGGTTTTGGCCGTATTCTTCTTGAAAGAACCGATTACCTGGAAAAAAGCAATTGGCGTGCTTGTCGGCGCTTCGGGCGCCTTGTTGTTGATACTCAACGGCAATACAGCCTCCCGTGGCGGGGCAAGTATCGGCGGGAATTTATTATGCTTGTTAAGTTCCCTTTCTTTTGCCGTTTATTTATCTGCCTTTAAGAAAATCATCCTGAAATACAGTGCGGTAACGCTTATGAAATGGATGTTTCTTTTTGCTACGGTTTGTTGCCTGCCCATCTGTTGGAACGATATTACAACGATTGATTATACCGGAATACCGGCGGATATATACCTGAGAATCCTTTTTGTAGTGGCTTTAGCCACCTATTTTGCCTATTTGCTCATTCCTGTCGGACAAAAACTCCTGCGGCCGACCATTGTCAGCATGTATAATTATATACAACCGATTGTTTCATCGCTGGTTGCCGTAGCGCTGGGCATGGATGTGTTCGGATGGGTAAAAGGAAGCGCTACCCTGTTGGTTTTTCTCGGTGTGTATATTGTGACCCAAAGCAAATCGTATGCCCAAATTAAAGCTGAGAAAAATTATCCACATTGATATGGATGCGTTCTATGCTTCTGTCGAACAACGGGATAATGAAGCATTGCGGGGAAAACCGGTAGCTGTGGGTTATTCCGAAGCGCGGGGCGTAGTGGCCACAGCCAGTTATGAAGCCCGGAAATTCGGAGTGCATTCCGCCATGCCTTCGCTGACTGCCAAAAACAAATGTCCGCAGTTGATTTTTGTTCCTCCGCGGTTCGATGTTTACCATGAAGTTTCTACCCAAATCCGGGAAATCTTTTGGGAATATACCGATTGGGTTGAACCCTTGTCTTTGGATGAAGCGTTTTTGGATGTGACGGTCAACCACAAGAACAATCCTTCGGCCGGCCTGATTGCCAAAGAAATACAGCGGAAGATTTTTGAAAAAACCGGATTAACAGCTTCTGCCGGGGTATCCATCAACAAATTTTTGGCGAAAGTCGCCTCCGATTATAAAAAACCAAACGGCTTTTTTGTCATTCCTCCGGAACAAGCCGAAACGTTTGTTGAGGAACTGAAAATCGAACAATTCTTTGGCGTCGGGAAAGTGACCGCCCAAAAGATGCACGACAACCGTATTTTCACAGGCTACGATTTGAAACAATATTCGGAAGCCGGATTGGTCAAATTATTCGGGAAAGCCGGGCACAGCCTCTATCTCAATGCCCGCGGAATCGACGACCGGGAAGTGGAACCTAACCGCATCACCAAATCCGTCAGCACCGAAACTACCTTTTTGAAAGATAAAAGCAATCGAATTCTCCTCACCCTGGAATTGTATCATTTGGCGAAAGAAGTGGCGGAGCGAATGAACGAAGAATCTTTTTACGGTCGAACCATTACCCTTAAAGTAAAATACGCGGATTTCAAACTCATCACCAAAAGCAAGACTTTACCACAGAAAATTACTCATTTCCGGCAATTGTGGCCGGTGGCGCGGGAGATGATGAAATGGGTGGATTTGTCCGGACAGCCGGTGCGATTGTTGGGCTTGGGAGTCAGCAATGCCGGTGACGGAACCGAAACCAAATATACGCAGTTGGAATTGGGACTGTTCTGATTGAAAATTAATTGTATCAGCTTATCCGGCAAACCATTTTTTAAATTCGCCGACTCTGGCTTTGCTGACGAGTATGCGTTCGGGAGTGGAAACATGTAAATTGAGGGACAATTTGTTACCGAACCAGATAGACATATCTTTTATGGCTTTGTGGGCAATAATGTATTGACGGTTGGCCCGGAAGAAAAGACCCGGATCGAGTTGTTGCATCAAATCGTCCAATACTTGGTCTAAATAATAGATGCGATTGCTGAGTGTGACGGCTTTCACCATTTTAGTATCAATGTAAATGTAGGCGATGTCATTGATTGCCAAAGGAATGAGTTTATCTTTTTCCGGTACTAAAAAATACGATTTATAAGTAGTCTTATTTTGTTTGAGCGTAGATACCAATTTGTTCATCAAATCAACATTTTCCGCCGGATGACTTGAAAAGTGTTTGTATTTATGAATCGCCCGTTCCAGGTCTTTTTTATTGATGGGTTTCAGTAAATAATCGATACTGTTCACTTCAAACGCTTTCAAGGCGTATTCGTCGTAAGCGGTAGTAAAAATAATCGGACAAGGAATCGTTGTTTTTTCAAAAATGGTAAAAGAAGAACCATCCGCCAAATGAATATCCATAAACACCAAATCAGGCGCCTGACCGGTTTGAAACCATTCCACGCTTTCATCAATGGATTGCAGCACAGCAATGATTTGAATGTCGGAATCAATATCATGGATGAGGGCTTGTAAGGCTTGTGCCGCCACTATTTCGTCTTCTATGATAATCGCTTTCATGGTATCAACGGTATTTCTACTTCAAACAGGCCTTCGGTATTCCGGATCACAATCTCTTTGTTCCAAAGCAGCCGGTAACGTTCAGCCAAATTGGACAGTCCGATGCTTTCGCCGCTTTCCGCGTCTTTTTTCGGTTGAATGGGATTGGAAACCGTAATTGTTTCTTTTTCCGAAGTAAAAAAAGTAATGGAGAGCGGTTGTTTGTTGCTTACGACGTTATGTTTAATCGCATTTTCAACCAAAGCTTGCAAACTCAAAGGCACGATGGAATACGTGTAATATTTAGCATCTATATTTTGTATAAATTGCAAATTGTCGCCGTAGCGGATTTTCATTAAATGACAGTAAGCCAGGGTAAATTTCAACTCTTCTTCCAGCGGGATGATTTCTTTGCTTTGCAAGGTATATCTGAACACGCAAGAAAGTTGCTGCACATATTCCTGCGCTTTGCCGGCATCGGTATTTATCAACGAACTGAGCGTATTCAACGAATTGAACAAAAAATGGGGATCCAACTGGTTTTTCAACGCCATGAAACGGGTTTTCATGTATTCGGCCTGCAACATTTCATTTTCCAATACCGTTTTTTGCTGTTTGTTGTAAAGATACAGCAATTGCGACGACAGGATCACAACAATCGCAATAAGGTAATCGCGAAACAGGCCGCCCCGGATAAATATTTGCCGGGAATACGGAAAATCCTCCCAACGGATTTGTATTAGGGAAGACACATAACTAATTATAAAGGTAGCGATGAGAACGGTTAATGCAATAAATAATCCCTTGGGTCGTGGAAATAATTTGATTTTCAACAACTTGAAATTCAGTAAATACAGCAGGAAACTGACGAGGAAATTAAAGAAAAAGTGCATCAAAGTCCGGTTGATTTGAAATTCCAATCGGAGGTGATCCCTTTCGGAAGGCATTACGGCACTCCTGCCATAGAGGAACATCAC
>JAISKT010000251.1 GCA_031261295.1 Candidatus Symbiothrix sp.
ATTCCCGACGACATCAAATACATCGCCATTCCGGTGCTGCAACACCGTTTGATGCTTTCGGCGGAGACGGAGATGGAAGGGCGTTCGGCAGCTACGATTGCTAAGTTGTTGATTGAGAAAATTGAAGTACCGAAATAGATTGTTATAAAATACTTTTTTCGTCTTTTATTGTAATGTTATTAGTCCCCATTACAATCATTTTATGGTTATCTCTAAAGTCTTTTATATCAGGAGGTGTTATGAATTGATTATGAAAAACGGTTTTATTACTTCTTGGGAAAGAGGCTACCGCATAAACAATTTTATCATCTTCAAGAACACCTTTATCTCTAAACAACTTAACATTAACTATAAATTTCTCTTTAATATTATCATAATGTGTTGCAATATTCTTTGCCTTACAATCTTTTATTTCAATAAATAAAACCAAAGAATCTTTTGTATATGTTGTTGGATAGAGAATGCATTCACATTGCTTTAGCTCTTTTCCATCATTTCCCATAAAACACTGAGATTTGAAAATTGACGTAGTAATAGGAAATTTTGTTGGATTTGATATCTTTAAAGAGTCTATTTTTGAAGGCTTTATACAAAAAACTTCTACCGCCCTTTTTGAATTAGTCCTTTCTGTATAATCAACAACATGAAGTTCGTTGCTCTCAATATCTATATGATTAAACTTGTCTATTCCAAATGTACTATTCAGGGTATTCTTCATCTTGATAGTAATTAAGTATTTGATAGTATTCGTCAGTTAATTCGGTCATCTTTATATCAAAATAGTTCTCTGCTATAATATTGTCTTTGTCTTGAATGCCTCTTATTGTGCCATCCTCTTCAATTTCCCATACAGATACGAATTGAGGATCAATCCAAGAGTCTTTAGAACGGTAATTGTTGCTTAAAAACGCTGCATTCTCTTCCCCTTGAAGTTGCCTGCTAACCAATCCGCCTAACATACAATTGTTTAAGGCGTAAAGAACATAAGGACTATGAGTAGCTATTGTTAATCTGTTTCCTTCTTTATTCAAACATTTGTTCAATAGGTGATAAACTAAATCCCGTTGAGTTTCAGGAAAAAGATTTTGCTCCGGTTCTTCAATAATAAATTGAGAGTTATGGGTTGTGAATAGATTTTCTTGAATCACTTCCCCTTCTTCTAATAATGATATAAGCTTCTTATCTTCATTTATCTTTGAAATGACTATTTCTTCATATTCTTTTATATTTTCTTCTGTTGGTATATTTTCAAACTTAAAATACGGTTTAAAAATCTTATCAATCACTATTCTTCTGCGGGCAGCTTGGCTTTTAACTTGTTGTTCAAAAGAAATTTTTACTTCCTTATATATCCAATTTGTCAGATAGTCTATCATTGCTAATAATGGGATAATAGATTGCAGTCCACTGGAAGCATTAGATAAAGGGATGTCATATTCTTTATTGTTTTTTACTCCATGAATACGATCTTCTTTAAGGATTCCATTATCATCATTATAATAAGCAACTCCTAAATTTAGAACGGATAATTGTTTCCCATTAGGATAGTTTCTTCGAGCATCAAACCAATCGAACAAAAAGCTACGAATATTGAAATGTTCGAACGGAAACTTTTCCATTCCAGGTATAGAAATCATATTCCGTTCAGAAGGGATATAGGATATTTTACTCCTTTTGTAAACATACTGATCTACCCAATCAATAACACATACCTCATTCTCATATTTGATTTCTATAACTTCGCTTTTGTATGAAATATAGCTATCCGGATTAAAGTAACCTTTGATTTTATGAAATTTCTCAAGATGCTCCTTGAAATAACTCTTGTTATCTTGATAAACTTTCAATGATTGACTGGTTGCTACATCTTTTTCAACCCAAGTACAATAGCTGATTAATTTGGCAATGGTACTTTTTCCACTACTTTGCGGACCCATGAAAACATTAATCGTGTTAAGATTGAATTTTGCAGCTTTTATAGGACCTATATTTTTAATTTCTATTGTTACCATCCCCTTTTATTTCAATTTTTCTAATCGTTCTTTAATAATGGTGTGAATATCGTCATTCGTATTCTTATAATTCGTCTGCAAACTTTCCAGATACTGGCGAGCCTGCAATTTATCATTTTCTGCGGCATATATATCGGACAATAAAATGAAACTCTTGGCCAACCAGTACGCATGCGGCGTGCCTTGCTGGATGTAATCCTGAATGATAATTTTAGCTTCCGTAGCGTTGTTTGCATCGAAATAATACTGGGCAAGCAAATATCTTGCTTCGGCGCCGTAAGCCGTTCGCGTATCTTTTGCCAAGTCTTCCAAATCGGCTTCAGCTTTGGATTTTTCGCCTAAATTCAAATAGGCTTTGGCGCGGTAATATTTGGCTTCCGTGGCAATTTCGGGATTGAGGGCTTTGTCCTTTAATAAGGAGTTGGCCGCGTTAATAATTGTATTCTCGTTCTTTAGCTGAGCCGCCGAGCGAATCACTCCCAACGAACCCGTTTCCCGGTTGTTTTTGCTTCCGGCTATGTTTTGCAGCTTTTCGTACGATTGCAAGGCCGCTTCATATTCCTTGTCGTTGTATTGCAATTCGGCTGTTCTGGCGATTGCTTCTTCCGTAAACTGCGTATTTCCGGCTTCCAGCACTTGGGCGTATTCTTTTTTTGCCGAAGCATAATTTTTCTGGTCATAGTAAGTATTCGCCAGATAATAATGGGCTTTCGTGCTGAAGGCTCCCTGCGGGAACGATTGCAAATAGTTGTTCAACGCTTTTTGCGCTTCTTTGACATCGCCTTTCAGGAAAAACCGTTCGGCAGCCAGATAGGTCAGCGAATCCTGTTCCGTAGTTTCAAACTTGGCCGAACCGCCCAACGACCGGACGTAATCGGCATAGCTATTCACCTCATTGGTATCAAAATAGACCGATTTCAAATCTTGAAGCGCCACTTTGGCTTCGTCGCTTTCGGGATACTTGGCAATGACATTTTTATAGGCAGCCGCCGCTTGTTGAGGCTGATTGGAATTGTAATACAACAGTCCGATTTGCAAGCCGGCTTTCCGCGCCAAATTGCTGTTGGGATACTTACTCATCAATGTTTGATAGGTTTCAATGGCTGCCGCCGGATTGTTCAGCAAAACGTAGGCGCGTCCCTTTTCATAAACGGCATCCGTAATATAAGGTGATTCGGGAAAATCCTTAATCAGTTTATCCATCTGGTCGATTTTGCCTTTGTAATCTTTCTGCAAGCCCAATACATAGCCTTTTTGAAACAAAGCATAATCACCGGTCGAAGGCATCGTGTTGACTGCCTGATTATACGCATTTTCGGATTCTTTCAGTTGGCGATTGTTAAAATAACAGTCACCCAAGCGGGCATAAGCATCGGCGACAGTCTTTTTATCATTTCTTTCCTGATTGATAAATGCCTGGAAAAAAGGTTCCGCCTTGGAATATTGTTTCTGTTTGAAAGCACAATAACCCAAATTATAATTGGCCAAAGCGGCTAAATCGCCGGTTTTATTACGGGTATTCAAAAAAGATTGATAATCCCTGGCTGCACTTGTATAATCATCTTTCCGGTAATACGATTCGGCCCGCCAATAAATGGCTTGTTCCTTTTCGTTGACCGCATAATCGCCGGCAGCAATCGCTTTTGTAAAATAATCGACTGCCTGATTGTAATTCTTATTGGTAAAATCAACCGTTCCCAGGTGATAATAGATTTTTTGTTTGGCCTCCAATATCTTTCTTCCGGGCGATTTTATTTTAGCAATGGACTGTAAAGCCGTTTCGTAATTTTGTGTGGTCAAATACACATCCACCAAAGCGTCGTTGACTTTATCGGCATAAATGGAATGGGGATAGGTATTGACAAAGTTTTCCAGCACCGTCACCGATTCTCCAAAGCCGGATACGGAATTTTGATGCAGCAGCATTGCATAATTATAGGTGGCGGCTTCTTTGGCGGAAGCATCAAAATCCATGCGTGAAGCCGATTCAAAGGCCCGCAAAGCATTGTTTTTGTCGTTCAATTTTAGATAAGATTGACCCAAATACAAATAAGCGCTTTGACCCAAAAGGTCATTTCCCGGATTGCTTTTGCCCAGATATTCCACTGCTTTGGAATAATCGTTTAAGTTGTAATAGGATAATCCCAACAGGTAATAATCTTTGGAATCCTTTGAGGACGAATGGCCGTCAAGAAACGGTTTCAGGTATTGAATAGCCTTGGAATAATTTTCTTCCTGGTAATAAGAAATACCCACAATCCGTTTCATTTCGGCGCTGTGTGTATTATCGGGATAATCTTTCAAAAGGGCTAATCCTTCCTGAATGGCTTGTGTGTATTTTTTTTGCGCAAAATGAATCTGGGCAATGTAATACAAGACTTCCGGCTTGAATTCGGAATTATTTTTCAACCGGGTAAACTGACTTAACGCCTGGTCGTAATCACCATTTTTATAAGCGAGGTAAGCCAGGTAATAGGCGGAAGCATCTTTGTATTTCCCGCTGTTTTGATTCAACAAAGAAAATAAACGGAACGCCTCTTTATCGGCATTGTTGTGTATATTGATAATCCCCATGCGATAGGCGTAATCTTCCTGTTCGTCTGTGGAAAGATAATCCATATCGCTTTGTTTCAACCAGTAACCAGCCATTTCGTAAGCATCGTTTTGGAAATAAACCGAGCCGATCATGAAACAGATTTCATTCCGGTGACGGGTTTCGGGATAAGTATCCAAGTATTCCCTGAGCACATAGCCGGCATCGGCCCGTCCCTGGTGAAAAGCAGACGCAACCAACAGGAAATCCGATTCCCGGATTAAATCCAAGTCGGTGGAATGTTTTTTATACTCGGTAATCTTGTCGATACATCCGGCATAGTTTTTATCCAAAAACATAGATTGTCCTTCCTGAAAAAGACGGTCCGGTGAAATAAACCCGGCTGAACGTTGTGCATTCAATAGTTGAAAACACAAGACACAACAAAGTAAAAGAATTGTTTTTTTCATGTTGAAATAATATAGGGCAAAGAATTTCTATTTGTTAAAAGAAATAACCGATGGAAACTTTCAAATTGCGATTGCTGATCGTAGCGTTTTTTAATACCTCTTTGGCTGTTTCCCAAACGTTATCGTATATGTCAATAAGACCGAAATCATAATTGAGCGTCACCTGAAGCTTGCTAATCTGTATGCCGGCCATGGCGGCCGCTCCAACGTCATATTGCTTGAATACATCAAATATATTTTTAGTTCCTGAAACGCCGTAAGCAAAATAAGGGCCGGCTCCGACTATCACATCCAAACCAAAACCGGCATTGAACTTATGGCCTACATAAACCGGTATTTGAAGATAATTCAAAGCCTCAGTCGAGGATTTTCCATTTATTTTCTCCTTCACGCCTTGCAAAGAGAATAAAACCTCCGGTTGTACGAAAAAATCAAGCGGAAGATCCAATTGAGCCAGCACTCCCAAATGCAGCCCGCTTCTCATAAGGGCTTTTCCGTCCATATCATCGTCTAATTGCAATGATTTCACTTTGAGGACATCCGAATAATCCGACAGTGTTGATAAATTCAGTCCTCCTTTTATCCCGAATCTCAATTGTGCTTGCGTTGTCAATCCGAAAGACAAGAAAACCAATAAAACAATGAATTTCATTCTCTTTTTCATACGCTTATGTTTATTAATTTATACCGCTAATCAATTATTTCTTCATACATCTCGGCATCGTCGCTCCATTCAAATTCGGTGCCGGTGGGCGCTCCCAGTATCACATCCAAAGCCGGACTGATGGATAACATTTCTTCGGGATACACCGTTTCGGTATGGGTGGGATTGTCGAGGTATTCCTCGTCCTCGTCTCCGTAGAGAAATCGCCAACCGCTGTCGATGTTGGTTTCGGGTTCGTCCCTGTAACAATAGCCGATGTGGTCGGCTTCCAATGCCCGTTTAGAAACAAAGGCATACTTTTTCACTGTTGATTCATCCCACGAGCGACTCTCGGGAACGTCGTCTTTTGTCTGTAAATCTTCTGTTTTCATATAAATAATATAATCGATAATTCAATGTTAAATAGTGTTCTCCAAATTATCCGAAATCGTCGAACATCAACATTTCCGGCGGTACGCCCAAATTGTCCAGCATCCCTTTGACGGAGTTAGCCATTGGGCCGGGGCCGCACATGTAATATTCGATATCTTCCGGCGCTTCGTGATGAATTAAATAATTATCATAAATTACTTGGTGAATGAATCCGGTATAACCTGTCCAGTGGTCTTCCGGTAACGGCTCACTCAAAGCAATATGAAATGCAAAGTTAGGAAATTCTTTTTCAATTGCACGAAAATCTTCCTCATAAAAAATTTCGCTTTTGGAACGGGCGCCATACCAATAGGAAATTTTGCGGTCAGTCGTTTTCAGCGTGTGGAACAAATGCAATAATTGCGAACGCAAAGGAGCCATTCCGGCGCCTCCACCGATGTACAACATTTCCCGCTTTGTATCCAAAATATGAAATTCGCCGTAAGGCCCTGAAATATGCACTTTATCTCCCGGTTTCAACCCGAAAATATACGAAGAACAAATACCTGCGGGAACTCCTGCTTTCCACGTTCCCGTATTTTTGTCAAACGGCGGAGTGGCGATACGGATGTTCAGCATCACAATATCTCCTTCAGCCGGATAGTTGGCCATGGAATAAGCGCGCACATTTTCTTCCGTATTTTTGCCTGTCAAATCCCACATCTTGAATTTGTCCCATTCCGGTTGAAAGCGGTTGGCCTCCTGGCCTTCCGCCGGGCGGGCTTCAATATTGAAATTCGTATAAGGCGTTTCGTAGGGGGGAACCTGAATTTGAATATAGGAACCCGGTTTGAAATTCAGGTGTTCTCCCGCCGGCAGTTTTACGATAAATTCCTTGATGAAGGACGCAATATTGTAATTGGAAACGACTTCACATTCCCATTCTTTTACGCCAAATACCTCTTCCGACACGCGGAGATTCAGATTGTCCCTGACTTTTGTCTGGCAACCCAAGCGCCAATGGTCTTTGATTTGCTTCCGCGTGAAAAATCCCGTTTCGGTAGGCAGGATTTCGCCTCCTCCTTCCACTATTTGCAAACGGCATTGTCCGCAACTCCCGCTGCCTCCGCAGGCGCTCGAAAGGAAAATCCCGTTGGATTGGAGCGTTGATAAAACGGTTCCGCCCATCGGCGTTTCAAATTCTTTTTCGTCGTTGACAACGATTTTTACATTGCCGGAGGGAGTCAATTGGCTTTTAACAAACAACAAAAGACTTACTAATAACAATATTATTAGCAAAAAAACGATTATGCTGGAGAAAATTAACATTTTTAATCAAATAATTAAATAATTAAAAAAATGAAAGGAATGAAAATAATGAAAATAATTATTTCATTTTCTTCATTTTCTTCATTTATAGTTTAATTCCTGAAAAACTCATAAATCCTAAACCCATCAATGCGGTGATAATAAACGCAATACCTACTCCCTGCAACGGTTTGGGAATATCCGAATATTGCAATTTTTCACGAATGGCGGCCATGCCGACAATCGCCATCAGCCAGCCAATCCCCGAACCTAAACCATATACCGTGGCCACTCCTACATTGGGAAATTCTTTTTGCTGCATAAACAGCGAACCGCCCAGAATCGCGCAGTTGACCGCAATCAGCGGCAGGAAAATACCGAGCGAGGCATTCAAAGACGGACTGTATTTCTCAATCACCATTTCTAATATCTGCGTAAAAGAAGCAATGACGGCAATGAAGATAATCAAACTCAAAAAACTCAAATTAACCGATTGGAAGGCATCTCCCAACCAACTCAAGGCTCCCGGTTTCAATACGTAATTTTCCAATATATAATTGATTGGAATCGTCACAGTCAAGACAAAAGCCACCGCAATGCCCAATCCCATAGCTGTTTTTACATTCTTGGACACCGCCAGAAATGAACACATGCCCAGGAAATAGGCGAATATCATGTTCTCCATGAAAATGGAGCTGAAGAAGGTACTTAACATTTATCCTATATTTAATTTGTCATTGCGCGCTTGACGCGC
>JAISKT010000273.1 GCA_031261295.1 Candidatus Symbiothrix sp.
CGATTAAAAGGAGAAAATATGGAAGCCTATAGAAGCAGCGAACTCAGATATGAAGACTTGTATAATTTTACCAGTTATGCAAAACAAGAAGGTAAGATAGAAGGTATCATTGAAGGGGAGAGAAGAGGAATTTCTTTCCGAAATCATGAAATTGCCCAAAATATGCTTAACTTAAATATGTCTATAAATGACATTGTAAAAGTAACAGGTCTTGTTGTTGAAGACATTCTGAAAATAAAACAATCTTGAGCTATATTTAAGGTTCGAACACGGATAGTTAAATTTTGGTAATTCCTTGGTTTTTACGAAAAAAGATATTACTTTTGCCAACTAAATAAACAAAAAAGCATTTAGAACAAAATAGAAAGTACATTATAAAGACATAATTCATTAAAAGAAAAAGCGTAAGCTATTATTCTTGCATCGGAAATCTCGAAAGTTTCAACAGTAACAAGAATAAATAAGCAAACGTTCACGTGAAGTGCGTGGGCCTAACTTATTTGTTACTGTGGGTATTCGAGAACCTCCGATGCAAATAAAGTTGAAGTCCCACGTTTTTTATTTTAAATAACCGCTTCTCCGGGACTTGGAAGCATAAATTCTACAGACATGCAGAACAAGTCATAGGAAATTGGCGGGCGTAGAGGTTCAATGGTTTTTTCTCTCTCATTTTAGCCGGTTGAACACGTCCTCCTCCCCGCAGGATAAGAGCATCCAGCCGCTCAGAGCGCTCTCATGTATATATAATGATTGGATGGACTGCTCTTTCCTGTATAGAATACAAATTTAAATTTATCAGTATGTTTAAGAAAATTAGGAAAATTATTAAAAAATGGTTTCGGAAACGGCCTTTTTGGAAGGGTTATTTTGATATTCCTCGCGTGGATTTGGGAAGCCGTAAATAAAACAGGGTATAAACTTAATAAAAATAACGTATGCGAAAAAATCTTTTTTTAGTGTTTATGCTCCTGTTTTTGGGGGCATGGGGTGCGAAAGCGCAGGTGACTATCGGCGGAAATCCGGATCCGGATGTTGCCGGCGCGCTGTTGAACTTAAACAGTACCGTCAAAGGCGGGCTGTTACTCTCGAATGTGGGTATCATTGAGCTGGATAAGATACCTTCCGGCACCGGTATTTTCCCGGGCATCGTAGCCGGAGAAAATGACGGCCCGAATACGAACTTTACCGGAGCGGTGGTGTACAATAACAATCCGGATACCGGTATGGGTGTCTATATCTGGACCGGGACTAAATGGACGAAAGACGGTTCTGATAATTGAAAGTGGAAAGTGGAAAATTGAAAGTTAAAAAAATTAATAAAGTAACAAAGAGAATGAAAAAAAGATTTATGATGCTGTTATTGATGGCAGCCGTGCTGTTGCCTTTGGGGCTTCGGGCGCAAGTAACGATTGGTGGAACAAGCGATCCGCAGGCGGGCGCTATTCTGGATTTGAATAGCACCGTCAAAGGGGGACTCATCCTTTCCAATGTGGATATCACTGATTTGGGCAAAATTCCTTTAGATAATGGGGATTTGAAGGGATTTACCGGATATAGCGGTAATGTAGAGGTAAATACGGCTTTGGCCGGTACGATTGTTTACAATACGTATGAGAATGCAGAGGCTAAAATCAAAAAAGGTCTTTATGTATGGGACGGCGAAGATTGGCAGCCGCTTTCCGGTACTTCGGGAGGCAGCCCTACTTGTGCAGGCGCTCCCATAGTCGGAGACTTGACGGCTGCCAATGTCTGTGCGGGCAATAACCTGACGAAGGCTGCCAATGTTATCTCCGACAACGGTTCAGCTGTCACCGGATATGAATGGAAATTAGGAGGAACCACTATCGGTACATCCGCAACTCTAAGTTATGCGGTACAAACCGCTGATAACGGCAAAGCATTGACTTTGTCAGTAACCAATATTTGCGGTACGACTACGACCACAGGTGTAGCACTAACTGTTGCGGCTACCCTTACACAACCCAATCCGACTGCCGCCGCCGCCACGATCTGTATCGGTACGGGAACAACTATTAATTGCGGTGTTGCCACCGGCGGTGTGGGCGCTTATACCTATTCCTGGGAAAAAAGTGAGGATGGCACGAACTTCACGGTTATTACCAGCTCAAATGTCCAAAACTATCCGACCGGCAACTTGACGGCTGACACGTGGTTCCATCGTATCGCTACGGCTGCTACTTGCGGGACAAACACTTCAGCCGCTGTAAAAGTGACTGTACGTAAGGTCTTTGCACAAGGTAATCCCACGGGCGCTACCATTAATACAGGCACTACACATGCCTTTACGTTGGCTGCTCCAACAGGTGGTTCGGGTAATGTTACTTATCAATGGGAACAAAGTGAGGATAACAGCTCTTGGGGTAATGCGGACGGAGAAAGCGCCTCTGCAAACTATACGACTCCCACATTGACACGCCAGATGTATTATCGCCGGAAAGCGACCGATACGACTTGTAGCGTAACTATTACTTCCGGTTCGGCTTTAGTAAAAGTTACTAATTGTACATCTGTTACAGATGCCGAAGGACATATCTATACAGCTTCCGAATTTGGTCCTGCCGGTTGTTGGATGACGCAGAACTTGCGTTCGACTTGGACTATGCAGGGTAGCACGTTTAGAAGTATTCCGAAAGGAATTAACTCAGGTAATGCAAATTCTCCTTATTATTATTTTCCCAATGCTACGGTGGATACTATCAATCATCCGGAATACGGTTTACTTTATACCTGGGCGGCGGCTAATATCGGAACTTCTGCAACGGAAGCGAGTGATGCTTTCAGTGGAATGGCTTCTACCCGCCAGGGAATATGCCCGTCCGGTTGGCACTTGCCGAGTGATTATGAATGGAATCAATTGGAAAAAGAAATTGCAACGAATCCTTCTGCTTATTCCACTCAAAATACGCCATTCGCATGGAATAGCTCTTATGAATCAAATGAAAATCTTCGTCCAGGCTCAGGGTCAACACATACATATTGGGGTCGCCAAATGAAAAGCACGACTGCCGTAGGCAATGCACCAAACGGCAGCAGCAAAACGAATTCCGCTGGCGGCTTCGATGCGTTGCTAGTTGGACACCTTTTTTACGGGACAACTGACACGTTCGGTAATTGGGCTATTTTTTGGAGCAGCTCCGCCAAGTCTTCTACCGAGGTATTAGTGCGCTTGATAACTTACAGTGAATCAGGTGTGCGCCGCTATGTAGAACTTAAAGGATCGCCATCGCCTATAAGGTGCGTGAAAACTGAGTGATTCATCCATTTGTCTCTTTGACAATTTGAAAATTACCCTCCGTAAGGCTTTTGAAATATCAAAGGCCGGGGGGCTTATACTTGCATCTATGGAGGGTTGAGCCAAGACACCTTCGGTTGCAAAAGAAAAGGTAGGGTTGCGTTTCTACGGTTTGCCAGAGCAAACGGATAGAAACGCAACCCTTTTTTGTAAAAAAGTCTCCAAAATATTTGGTTTATAAAATAAACTACTTTATATTTGCATCGTAGTTTAATTAATAAAATAAAAAGATTATGGAAACGAAATGGACAGAACAACAAAGTTTGGAAGTGATCACCGAGATGATCGACCGTGCACGAAACAACATTAAAAAAGGCAGCGGCAATTGTATGATTTTCTGGGGTGGGTTAGTAGCCTTTACCGCCTTGCTAAACATTGCCCTGGCTTATCTATTGGTTTATATGGCGAAAGAATCGTACCTGTCTTTTTACGTCTGGTTACTGATGATTCCCGGAATCCTTATTTCCAAATGGATGGAAAGCAAGATTGACCGGACCGCCATTGTCAAAACCCATATCGACCATATTATCTCTTCCGTTTGGAACGGGTTTCTGCTGTCGGTCATTCTTTTTTTAGTAATCATCTTTACATTAGCCTTTTCCCTTCAAATTTATTGTTACCTTTATTTAATTAATCCGGTTATCATGCTGTTAGTCGGCGCTTCCGAATTTACGACAGCCAGGGCTTGCCGGTTCAAACCTTTTTTACATGGAGCCATTGCTTTCTGGACAGGTGCGCTGGCTTGTATGTTCGCCCTGGTATTATTTACGGAGGGAGTTGCTGTGCAAATGGTTATCCTGGCGACCTGTATGATTATCGGATTTGTGATTCCGGGTTATCAAATCAATAAAAAAGCAGGAGAATATGTTTAAAGAGTTAGACCCCTTATTGCATTCACAGTTGCGCCTGGCCGTCATGTCTTTGTTAATCAGCGTGGAAGAAGCCGATTTTGTTTACCTGAAAGAACAAACGGGAGCCACTGCCGGCAACCTGAGCGTTCAGATCGACAAATTGAGGGAAGCCGGATACATTGAGGTGCAAAAGACATTCCAAGGGAAAATGCCGAGAACCGTTTGCCGTATCAAACAAAAAGGGATAGAAGCATTTAACGAATACGTCAAGGCTTTGCAAGACTATTTGAAATAGAAGAGCAAAATCCCATTGTTTGACTGAATCTTTTTGATTATCTTTGCCTCCCTAAAATGGATACAATGAGTCAGACTTCCCTATTAGATAAATTGGATGCTTTAGAGATTCACTTTGAAGAGATTGGTACATTCATTACCGATCCCGAAGTCATTGCGGACATGAAGCGTTTCGTGAAACTGAACAAGGAATACCACGATCTGGAAAAAATCTCGGAAGCCCGCAGCCGCTACAAACAAGTGTTGAATGGAATAGAAGAAGCCAAGACCATCCTTGAAAATGAATCGGACGCCGAATTGCGCGAAATAGCCAAAGAGGAATTGGACGCCTGTACCCAACGCCTGCCGCTGTTGGAAGAAGAAATCAAACTGCTTCTGGCGCCGGCTGATCCGCAAGACAGTAAGAATGCGATTGTAGAAATCAGGGGAGGCACAGGCGGCGATGAAGCAGCCATTTTCGCCGGCGATTTATACAAGATGTATTCCAAATATTGCGAATCCAAAGGTTGGAAAGTAGCGGTCACGAGCAGCAGCGAAGGAACTATCGGTGGTTTCAAGGAAATCATCTTCAGTGTCACCGGCGAAAATGTGTACGGCCTGTTGAAATACGAATCCGGCGTACACCGCGTGCAACGGGTGCCGGTCACGGAAACGCAAGGCCGGGTGCATACGTCCGCCGCCACGGTTGCCGTCCTTCCCGAAGCCGAAGAATTTGATGTGGACATCAAAGACGCAGATATCCGGGTAGATATTTTCTGTTCTTCCGGAGCCGGAGGACAGTCGGTCAATACCACTTATTCGGCGATTCGTCTGGTACACATCCCCACCGGGATTACGGTGCAGTCGCAAGACGAACGCTCGCAAATGAAAAACAAAGCCAAAGCCATGACAGAACTCCGTTCACGGATTTACAACATGGAATACCAGAAATACTTGGACGAAATCGCCTCCAAACGGAAAACAATGGTCTCTACCGGCGACCGTTCGGCCAAGATACGGACATACAATTATCCGCAAGGCCGGGTCACCGACCACCGGATCAACTATACAATATATAATCTCCCGGCGTTTGTGGGAGGAGATATTCAGGGAGTGATTGATCAACTGATTGTAGCAGAGAATGCCGAACGACTAAAAGAAAGTGAATTATGAAAACAATTGAAATTAAACACATACTTTATCTACATTTACTTAACTATACAATGGAAATAGAAGAAATTAACAGGAAGTTCAATGTCGAACTTCAACGGCAGATGGAAGGCTTACTGCCAAGTGATCACACGTATCAATTAGGGATGCCTTCGGCGATACTTCAATCGACAGATATACCCAATTTGCCGATTGAATTGCGTTCTTCGAGATTAAATGACAAGTCAATGCAAGAAAATCATCCGTTTGATTTGCATGAAATAATGGATTTGCCAAAGGCGATTCAAAATCCATTAGCAGTATTTAGAAGCGCTACTCACATAGGGAGTTACGTAATAATGACAGAATTGGAACACGAAGGGAAAAATCATATTATTGCTTTAGAAATAAATAGATATTTCGGAAAAATAAAATCCAATAGTATAAGAAGCATCCATTATCGTAGTTCTAACTTTCACGTACTAAATTGGATTGATGAAGGTTTAATGGATTATGTAGATAAAAAAAGAATGACTAAGTGGCTATCTAAACAGCAGTACAATTCCGCTGACGTTAGAAAACCTTTTAGTCAAACTCTTTATAGCCCTAAACAGTGGTCCAATTCCACTGAGGTTAGAAAGCTATTTAATTCTGTTACAAAGATAGTACAAAATTTTGAAAATGCAAAATTCTAAGAAAAAAAAGACTAACTGCTTATCTAAACAGCGGTCCAATTCCGCTGACGTTAGAAAAACAATTAGTCAGTTTTATATAGCTCTAAACAGCAGTACCATTCCGCTGAGGTTAGAAAGCTATTTATGCTTTTGCAAAGGTAATGTAAAATTTGAAAAATGCAATAATTTATGACAAAACAAGAATTATTCAATAACATACTCGCCAAGCAATCTTTCCTCTGCGTAGGATTGGATACGGATATTAAAAAAATACCGCCGCATTTATTGAAGCTCGAAGACCCAATTTTTGCTTTTAATAAAGCGATTATTGATGCCACACAGGAATATTGTGTCGCCTATAAACCCAATCTGGCGTTTTACGAAAGCCTCGGCATTCAAGGACAGCTTTCTTTGGAAAAAACGGTGAACTATATCCGGGAGAATTATCCCGACCAATTTATTATTGCCGATGCCAAACGGGGCGATATCGGCAACACTTCCGAAATGTATGCCCGCGCTATTTTCGACCGGGCCGATTATGATGCGGTTACGGTCGCTCCCTACATGGGGGAAGACAGTGTCAAACCTTTCTTGGTTTATCCGGGTAAATGGGTGATTCTGTTGGCATTGACATCCAACAAAGGTTCGCAGGATTTTCAATTGATGACGGACGCTCCTGGCGAACGGTTGTTTGAGAAGGTTTTAAAAAAATCGCAGGAATGGGCCACCGACGAACAACTGATGTACGTGGTAGGCGCCACACAAGGCCGAATGTTTGAAGGCATCCGCAAGCTGGTTCCCAATCATTTCCTATTGGTGCCGGGCGTAGGCGCGCAAGGCGGAAGCTTGGAAGAAGTCGCCAAATACGGCCTGAACAGCCAATGCGGATTGTTGGTCAATTCGTCCCGGCAGATTATCTATGCGGACAATACAGAGAGATTTGCAGAAGTAGCTGCCCGGGAAGCACAACAGTTACAGAAAGAAATGACAGAATATTTGAAATGGATACCAAGCGAAAAATAATCAACGATCCCGTTTTCGGATTCATTAATATCAGTAATGATTTTATTTACGATATTATCAAACATCCTTATTTCCAACGGTTAACGCGCATCAAGCAATTGGGATTGACGCATTTGGTCTATCCCGGGGCGCAACACACACGCATGAGCCATTCCTTAGGAGCCATGTACCTGATGGATGAGGCCATTGCCCAATTACGTTCCAAAGGTCATACCATTACGCATGAAGAAGGCCAGGCGGCTTTAGCCTGCATTTTGATGCACGAGTTGGGGCATGGGCCATTCTCCCATGTGTTGGAAGATACGCTGATTCAAGATATTCATCACGAAGAAATATCGCTTCTCCTGATGAACAGGATGAACGCGGAAATGGACGGCAAATTGGATTTGGCCATTGCCATTTTCAAGGACGAATATTCCAAAAAATTCCTGCATCAATTGGTTAGCGGACAGCTGGATGTCGATCGCTTGGATTATTTGCGGCGCGACAGTTTTTTTACCGGAGTGCACGAAGGTAATATCGGTTCGGCCCGCATTATCAAAATGTTAAATATAAAAGACGACCGTTTGGTGGTGGAAGCCAAAGGCATTTATTCGATTGAAAATTTCCTGATGGCGCGCCGGTTGATGTATTGGCAGGTGTATTTGCACAAAACCGCGCTCGCCGCAGAAAAAATGTTGGTCAATGTGTTGAAACGGGCGCATGAACTGTCCATGCAAGGAAGGGAGTTATTTGCTTCGCCGGCATTGGAATATTTCTTGTATCATCCGGTGGACCGGACTTATTTCCTGAAAGACTATCAAGCGTTGGAATATTTTATTGATTTGGATGACAATGATATATGGTCGGCATTGAAAGTATGGGCCAAATATCCGGATAAAGTATTATCTTTGCTGAGCGAAAGCTTAATCAATCGCGATTTGTTCAAGATTGAAATCGAGCAAAAACCCTTTTCGGAAGAATACCTCGAAGAAAAGAAAAAACAGTTCGCCGCTAAATATGCTATTTCCTTGGAAGAAGCCGCTTATTTGACCTCTTCCGACGAAATTTCTACCAATATGTACAACGAGGTCGATGACAGCATCGATATTTTATATAAAGATGGAAGCACAAAAGACATTGCAGAAGCATCCGACATGTTAAATATACAATTACTTGCAAAGAAAATAAAGAAGTATTACTTTTGTTTTTT
>JAISKT010000275.1 GCA_031261295.1 Candidatus Symbiothrix sp.
TGAAACAGCGCAAACAAATGAACTAATAGAAGAAGATATGGCAGAATATGTAAAAAGTGTCACAGAATATGATGACGTCAAAAGAGCTATGGCCTATCACCTCAAGGAAGGAATGGCAAAAGGCGAAAAGAGAGGCGAAAGGAGAGGTGAGAAAAAAGGAATTAGGAAAGGAATGGAGAGAGGGATCAAGATGGGAATTTGTGAAATTGCAAGAACCGGACTGAAAGAAGGGATTTCATTAGAAATGATTTCTAAATTAACCGGTCTTACCACTGAAGAAATCCTGAAAATAAAATAATCATGAACAAATTCGATTAGTAGATTAAGCGTATCCCCCGCAAAAAATCTTCTACCGACATTCGTTTTCCGCCGGCTTGCTGGATGTTTTTTAACCGGATAAATCCATCCGGCGTACTTATATCCATGAATTTTTTTCCATCGGAAACGATGGCGCCCGCAGGCAATTCATGGGATTGATTGATTTTTTCGGTTTCAAATACTTTGAGGTTGAGTCTTTCACCTTTGGAAGTGGTTAGTTCAGTCCATGCGCCGGGGTAAGGAGAAAGCCCGCGAATAAAATCATAGATTTCTTTGGTATTTTTGTTCCAATCAATGCGGCAAGTCTCCTTGAAAATCTTCGGAGCCGGTTTTAATTCCGGTGTATGTGCAACCATTTCTTCTTGCGAAATGGGTTGTATGGAATTGTTCAGGATGTCATCAACTGTTTTTACCACCAATTTGGCTCCCAGGTGCATTAATTTGTCATGGACAATTTCGGCATTATCGGTATCTTCCACCGGCACTTTTTCCCGGTAAATGATTTTGCCGGTATCAATTTCGTGTGTCAGGAAAAAAGTGGTGATGCCGGTTTCTTTTTCCCCGTTGATGATGGCCCAATTGATGGGAGCGGCTCCGCGGTATTGCGGCAAGAGCGAGGCATGTAAATTGAACGTTCCCAAGCGGGGCATATCCCACACCACTTCGGGAAGCATACGGAAAGCCACTACAATCTGCAAATCGGCGTTCCAGGCTTTCAATGCTTCGAGAAATCCGGGATCTTTCAGTTTTTCCGGTTGGAGCACAGGCAGGTTTTGCGACAAAGCGTATTGCTTGACCGGACTGGCTTGTAATACACTTTGATGTTTCCCAACGGGTTTGTCCGGCATGGTGATGACGCCTACTACATTATAATTGCCTTCGACTAAGGCGCGAAGGCTTTCCACAGCAAAATCGGGCGTACCCATGAAGACGATTCGCAAGTTATTTTTAGAGAGGAAATCCATAATTTTATATATCAAAGTTAGATGCAAAGATAGGGTTTTGAAAGAGAAGTTACGTATCTTCCGAGAAGTTTTCTTGCAGCACTTCCCGGTACGCATTGAATATTTTGGATTTGGATATGAATCCCAGATAATGCCCGTCGTCGTCAATCACCGGGAGATTCCAGGCTTTGGTATCTTCAAACAATTGCATGATTTTGTCCATGGGCAGGGTGATATTGATTTTAGCCGGCGCCGATACCATGAATTTTTTCACATTGAATCGCTCGTACAATTCGGGACGGAACATGATGTTGCGGATATTATCCAATAAGACCACTCCCCGCAATACATTGTCGTAATCGGTGACCGGAAAGACATTCCGGTGGGATTGAGTAATCGCTTTTACCATATCGCCCAAGTTCATGTCGGGATGCACAATCATGAAATCGTTTTCAATCACCGTATTGGTATTCAATAAGGTCAGGACGGCTTTGTCTTTGTCATGCGTCAATAATTCGCCTTTTTGCGCCAAACGGATGGAATAGATACTGTGTTTTTCAAAAAGCAGAATGGTAAAATAAGCGCTGATGGTGACAATCATCAAGGGGAGGAACAAATCAAATCCTCCGGTTAGTTCGGCAATCAGGAAGACCGCCGTCAACGGGGAGTGCATCACCGCAGCCATCATCCCGGCCATTCCCATCAGGGCGAAATTTTCTTCCGGCAAATGAATGCCCGGAAAAAAGGGGATGACATGGTTGGACATGTAGGAGAAAACAAATCCCACAATGCAACCCAAATACAGGGAAGGTGCGAAAACCCCGCCGCATCCGCCGCCGCCATTGGTGGCGCTCGAAGCGAAAACCTTCATGAAAATAATCAGCAACAGGAAAATAATCAGTCCCCAATAATTGTCTTTGAGACTATAAAATAAACTGCCGTCCAATAAATTACCGTAGTCATTGTTAATCAAACTGCCAATCGTATCGTAACCTTCACCATACAGCGGGGGCAACAGGAAAATAAGGATACTCAACATGGCTGCTCCAAAGAAGAATTTTTTCCAAAATGTTTTTAATTTGCGGAATATCCCCTCAATCCAAATCATGGAGCGCGTAAAATACAAGGCAATCAATCCGCAGGCTACGCCCAAAAGGAGTACGTAGGGAATTCTTTCCATAGCGAACATTTCCGTTTGGCTGAACCGGAACATGGCTTCGGTTCCGGTAAAGATATAGGAAACACAAGCGGCTGTCACAGAAGAAATTAATAAGGGTAGAACCGAGGCGGTTGTCAAATCCAGCATCAAGACTTCGATAGTGAAAAGGAGTCCGGCGATGGGCGCCTTGAAAATCCCGGCAATGGCTCCCGCCGCGCCGCAACCGACTAAAAGCATCAGGGTTTTTTGTTCCATCTTGAACAAGCGTCCCAGATTGGAACCAATGGCCGAACCGGTCAACACAATCGGCGCTTCCGCTCCCACCGACCCGCCGAAACCGATGGTAATGGAACTCGCCACTAAAGAACTCCAGGTATTGTGCGGTTTGATACGGCTTTTCCGTTGCGAAATGGCATACAGGATTTTAGTCACTCCATGCCCGATGTCGTCTTTTACGATGTATTTTACAAACAAACCGGACAGTAAAATCCCGATCACCGGATAAATCAAATAGAGCCAGTTGGCGCTTTCAACATCAATTTTTTCCGTCAACAAATGTTGAATAAGATGGATAGCGCTTTTAAGCAAATTAGCGGCAAACGCCGTTAAAATGCCAATGATCAAGCTGAGGATCAGGATAAAATTCTTTTCCTTAATGTGTTTCTCCCGCCAGCCGAGCACCTTGTCAAACCAAGTCTTTTTCTCCATTGCATTAAATACCTTTTCCGGTAACTATTGTTCGTATGGTGTATATCAATATTTTCGTATCCAAGCCCAACGACATATTTTCATAATACAAAATGTCGTATTGCATCCGTTCGATCATTTGCTTTACGTTGGAAGCATAGCCGAATTTCACCATTCCCCAGGAAGTGATTCCCGGCCGTACATTGTGAAGCAGATAAAAATGAGGCGCTTCCTTGACAATCTTGTCAATATAGTATTTCCTTTCGGGACGAGGCCCTACCAGCGACATATCTCCTTTCAGAACATTCCAAAATTGCGGAAGCTCATCCAAGCGGTATTTCCGCATCTTTTTCCCGTAAGGCGTTATCCGTTCATCATTTAAAGTCGATAAAGAAGGGCCGTCTTTTTCGGCATTGTTTATCATTGTCCGGAATTTGTACATCCTGAACGGTTTTCCGCCATAACCGATCCGTTCCTGTTTCAGGAATACGGGGCCTTCGGAATCCATTTTCACCCGGATGATCAAATAGAGATAAACCGGTGACAAAAATAATAAAACTAACAGAGATCCCAATTTATCCAAGCTGATTTTAATGTTTTTTTCGGCTTCCGAAAAGTTGTTGGCCGTGACGTCAATCAACGGGACTCCGGCAAGGGCCTTTACTTTCATGCCTCCGGTCAGTAGTTTGGAATAACTTAAAGGCAGTTTAATCGGCAATTTATATTTGTACAAAGAATACAGCAACCGCATCCAGTCGTCATCATTGCCGGAATCTATGGCTACGATTAATTCTTCAATTTCGTATTCTTTAATAAGACTCTCCAAATGGTCCGGATTATCGACAAAAGCGTGAATGGTACGTCCCAACGCATCGGAAGGTTTGTCTAATTCCTTTTTTATTTCCGCCGCTTTTTTCCCGGTTCCCAAAATAAGCGCATTGATCGTCCATTCCCTCTTCCGGATTTTGCGGGTTGCCTGTAAGGTGATAAACAATCTTCCAAGGTATGTAAATACAAAGGAGAGAAGGAATAAAGAAGAAAACTGTTCGTAATACACGCGGAAGGAAGGCGGCAAATTTTTCAACAATACAATGAAAAAGATTCCGATTGTACCGATGAAAGCGATTTGAAAAGTAGTAAAAAATTCGGCTAAACGCGATTTTTCCAAGGTCTCGTTGTAATATCCCGAATAATAATGAAGGACCAACCATCCGAAAGGGATAAGTATTTGTCCCCGCAGTACGTCATTCGATCGGATGAATCCCCATACACTATCAAAACCTTCGTATTGCGCAATTAAATAATACCGGATAACATTGAATACCAACCAGGCCGCAGCCGCAGTCAGGAAATCCGAAGTAAGATATTTAATTAATTGCGTCTTTTTTCTCATTATTCCCGGATTATTTTTACCAGTCCGCCTTTGCCCAATTGAATAATGCCCGAAGGCCGGGCTTTTTGCGTATCCTCTTGCCTGTAATTCACGACATAATCCACCGCTTGAATAATCTCCCCGCTGATTTCTGAAAAATTAGCCGGAGCCGCTTGTCCGCTGCTATTGGCGGAAGTAGAAACCAAGGGCTTTTTCAATCGTTGGCACAATTGCCGGGAAAAATTTTCTTTGGTCACACGAATGCCTAATGTTCCGTCCGGAGCAATCAAATTAGGAGCGACATTTCGTGCATTTGAATAAATAATCGTCAAGGGTTTGTCGGATAATTCAATCAAATCCAGGGCGATTTCGGGAAGTTCATCGACATAATAATCCAATTTGGCTGTAGAATCCACCAAGACCAGCATGGATTTGGAATCCGGCCGCTGTTTGATATCGTAAATCCTTTTCACCGCTTCGGGATTGGTGGCGTCGCATCCGATTCCCCAAATCGTATCGGTAGGATAGAGGATGATTCCGCCTTTCCGCAATACCTCGTACGCTTTTTTTAGCTCGTCTTCCATTATCCCTGTAATTTCAAGTCACGCAAAAATTCCGGGATACTTTGTTCAAAATTAACACCATAACGAATATCCGTTCCGGCTTCCGCTGTCTTTTTGATAGCGGAAGTTGTGAAACGAACCGCAATTGCCGCCGCTTCATTCAACCGGAAATCATTTAAAATAGCCGCCAACAGCGCCGATCCGAAAACATCTCCTGTGCCGTGGTAATAACCCGGAATGCGTTTCTCAAAAGCGTAAGCCACTTCTCCGGTTACAGCATCGTAAGTGGCGGCGCCCAATTCTTCGTCATTGAAGAAAACGCCTGTCAACACAATTTTTTGAGGGCCTAAAGCGCTCAGTTTTTTCATTGTTTCCTCAATATACGCTTCCGTATAAGGGCCGGGATTGTATTTTTCACCCAAAAGCAAAGCTGCTTCCGTAAGGTTGGGAACAATAATATCCGCTTGTTCACACAATTTGCTCATGCCAACGGCAAATTCCGGAGAAAATATTTTGTACAATTCGCCATTATCGGCCATGACCGGATCAACCAGAATGATATTGTCGTCGGTTTTAAATGCTTTGAAAAATCGGGTGACTAAGTCCAATTGTTCGAAAGAACCCAAAAATCCGGTATAGATGGCATCGAATTGAATATCTAAGGATTTCCAATGTTCCGTGATGGGCGCGATATCTTCCGTCAGATCGCGATAGGTAAAACCGGTAAAACCACCTGTGTGTGTGGACAATACGGCTGTTGGGAGAACAGTTGTTTCGATACCTGCCGCTGAAATGATGGGTAACGCAACTGTTAGGGAACATTTACCGAACCCGGATATATCGTGGATAGCGGCAACTCTTTTTAACCTTTTCATAATACCTTTTTTAATAAATGAATTGCAAACTTACACAAAATTTTTGGATTCATCAAAGTATATTCCCCGGCGGAGAGGAAGGGATTCGAACCCCCGGTACCCTTTTGAAGTACACACGCTTTCCAAGCGTGCCTCTTAAACCACTCGAGCACCTCTCCAATATTTTGGCGACGCGAAGGTACGAAAAAAAATTAAATTTCAAAACATATCTTACGCTGTTTTGAAATTTAATTTTTAAATTTTTTATTTCAATTCCTCCAAATCATAAACAGGCCGTTCCACTGCATCCGGAATCGCTTGCCGGGAGAAAGTTTGGAAATAAAGCAGACACGCATCTTTCCACTTGATGGCATCGCGCGTTTGTACTTTTAATTTGTATTGTACTTCATCAAATCGCTTTTTATCAATATACGAAGCCGTTTTATCCCAAATGTTTTGAAATTGACGGGTGGAAGTCACGCCTGCCTGGTATTTGTAGCACAATTCATCCCATAAAGTATTTCCATCCTGCATCCGGTAATTCCAGGGTACATGATGAAACCACAAGAGCAGGTTTTCGGGACAAGTTTCGATGCTATTATAGCGGTCGCGAAGCGGTGGAAAATATTGACTGACCGCATTGCTTCCCGTAGTTGTCCGGTTGAATCCCAAACCCTCCGCATCGGCTTTATGGTAATACGAAGGCATCCAGTCGGGGCGCGCACCGGGAATAGCCAACCAGGGTTGGGGGCCGTAATGGTGCTCCCAAGCAAATAAATGCGCCAATCCCAAGGGCATCATGTAATTGACTACCGCTTCCCGCGAATCCAACATCATCTGCCGGACCGGTTCCACAAAAGCCGGTTCATTCGTGAAAGTCATTTTAATCCATTCATTAGCAATTTGTTCGGAAGTCAGATCGGGATTCCAGGCTAAGCGTCCGAAGCAGTACCAGTTGGATTGGGCGAAATGATGTCCCGTCCAGTTGGTGTCGTTTCCCGTATTGGCTACTCCGGCAATGGCCGTAATCGCTTGGGGAAAAATACTTCCGTCGGTGCATTTAGCCACTGTACTTCCTTTGCCTTTGGCATAAGTATCTGATTGTAAACATTCTTTATATAAGGGAGCCAAATAGGCCAATTGTTTGGAAAAACCCAAATATTCCTGCGTGATTTGAAATTCCACCATCAAAGGCGTTTTTTGCATGGCACCGAACAAGGGAGTGAACGGTTCGCGCGGTTGAAAATCAACCGGCCCGTTTTTCACCTGGATAATCACATTTTTATGAAATTGGCCGTCCAACGGCATAAATTCTTCGTAGGCTTGTTTGGCGCGGTCGGGCGAAGTGGCATTGTAAACAAAAGCGCGCCACATCACAATCCCGTTGTAAGGCTCCAACGCTTCGGCCAGCATATTGGCGCCGTCGGCATGGGTGCGCCCGAAATCCTGCGGGCCGGGCAATCCTTCCGAATTGGCTTTGACCAAAAACCCGCCAAAATCCGGAAGGATGGAATATATCTCTTTCGCTTTGTCTTTCCACCATTGGCGCACAGCCGGATCCAACGGATCGGAAGTGGGGAGGCCGCCCAATTCGGCCGGCGAAGAAAAATTCACCGACAAATAGACTTGAATGCCCCAAGGACGGAAAATCTTGGCTATTTCTGCCGCTTTCAACAAATATTCCTTGGAAATAAATTTCGGATTGGCATTCACATTATTCAAAACAGAACCGTTGATGCCGATGGAAGCGTTGGCGCGGGCGTATTCCGTATAGCGCGGGGAAATCGTTCCCGGCAAATCGTTCCAATCCCAAAGGGAAGCGCCGGCATAGCCCCGTTCGATGGAGCCGTCGATATTATCCCAATGATTCAAAATGCGCCGGTTGTATGAAGGTGTTTCGCGAATATTGAGATTGGAAATATCTTCTTGCGTTTGCATCAAACGCAAAAGATGAAACATACCATATAATAAACCTTTATCATCGGCAGATTCAATTGAAATATAGTTGCCGTTCTTAACCGGTTTCGTTTGGATGGTATATTTTTCCGGTAATTTTTTATTTATTTCAAAACAGATACTATTTTTTCCCCTATCCATTTTAGCGGAATGTAAGTTTTTGCCGGTCATTGCTTGAAAAGCTTCCTTAAATTCTTTTTCAATTATTTTACCCGTTTCGGAATTTACCGAACTTATATAAAGTATTTTACCGGAATAATGGGTCGCTATATTTTCGGGCAACGGTTCATACCGCAACCACAAACGACTGCCGTCTTCGGCAAAAAGATGAATTGCCAAAGAAAGAAATGCGAATACGAATAAAATGTTTCTCATACTATTTTAATTCAATAAATTAGACCTGTCTTTCGCCGCCGAGTAATGCACCGTCAGTATTCCCGCTTTGCGTAAATTTTCTTTGATGTCCTGCACCACGCCCATGGAAATATCTTTGTCGATTTTCAGAATCGCAATCATTTTTCCCTGGTCTTCGGTGGGGATTGTTTTTTTAAAAGTTTGCAAATGCTCCGGCATTTCGTCTAAGGAAACAAAATCCGAATTGAGTTGGATTTGCTGCTCTTTGCCGACCATTATATATACGATCAACGATTTTTCTTTCAGTTTTTGCAATTCCAGGATTGCCGGAACTTCAAATTGCGTCATCACCGGAACGGTTCGCATGTTGGTGACCAACATAAAGAAAAACAAAATGGTAAAAACCAAATCGGGTAAAGCGGCGGTATTTATTCCCGGCACTTCCCGTGGAGCCGATTTGCGGAATTTGCTCATGGGCCGCCTCCTTCCGTGGATTTGATTTCTATTTCCGAAATCCGTTGCGGATAAAGGACTTGGAGCGCTTCTTTTTGTTCGGGTGTCAAACGGTCGAATGAACTGTTAAAGAGAGTGTTGGCTGCTTCACTTCGCAATTCGTTGTAGGCGGCCATCAATTCGCTCAATACGGAAAGATAGGTTTGATAGCTTGATTTCCGGTCCACTTCCAATGAAATGATATGCTTGGAAGTAACGGGCAATGTGCCTGCTTCGGGAATTTCCACCGGCTCTTTTTCCGGCAGGAAATCCACGTCGTTGGGATTGGAAATAAATGTTTTGCTCAACTCCCGGATTTCTTTCAGCAGAATTTCTTCTTTATGATAAAAGAGGTGGTTATCGGCATCGATGGTAAACGTGAGGAGGTTCCGTTCCTGAATGTCCATTCGTTTCTTCAACGCTTCTTCGGACACAGCCGGATTCAAATTCCGGTAAACGCCTGTCTTGGAGTCAAAAGAGCTGGTAATCAGGAAGAATACCAGCAACAAAAACGCAATGTCGGCGGAGGAACTAGAATTGACTTGAGGTATTTTGCGCTTGCGATGCAACATATTTACCGGGTTCTTTTTAGGTAACTCCAAATAATTCCGGCTACAGCCGCTACGATGGTGGCGCCCAACAGGAGGTACATCCAATCCAACAAAATGTCAAGTTCTATCGTTGTTTTCAATTGTTCGGGATGCGTAGCCAATCCGTAGTAGAACACAGCGAATACGATGACTGAGATACTTATGCACGTCCACAAGACAATTGCCGGTATTTTTAGTTTGTTTTTCATCGTTTATTGGTTTTTTTATACTTAATCACCATATCCATAATGCCGATCGAATCGTCTTCCATTTGTCCGGTGATTCCTTCCACTTTGTTCAAAATATAATTGTAAAAGAACTGGAGTACCAAAGCGACAACCAGACCGCCAACGGTGGTGATTAAGGCCACTTTCATTCCACCGGCAACAATGGTCGGGTTGATGTCGCCAAACTCCTGGATTTTGTCGAACGACTGAATCATCCCGATGACCGTTCCCAAAAATCCCAGACTGGGCGCCGCAGCGATAAACAAGGTAATCCACGAAAGATTTTTCTCCAGCAATCCTACCTGCACGCTTCCGTAGGAAATAACGGATTTGTCAATCACCTCAATCGTTTCGTCTATCCGGTCCAACGCCTGGTAACAAATGGAAGCCACCGGCCCGCGCGTATTTTGCGCAATCGCTTTAGCTTCTTCCAGATTGCCTGTATTCAATTGAGTTTCCACGTCCGACAAAAGTTTGCGGGTATTTACTTGGGACAGATTTAGATAGATGATTCGTTCCAAACAAAAAGCCAGACCGAAAATGAATGTAAAGGCGATAAAACTCATAAAGAAAGCGGAACCTTCAATAAATTTGGTTTTTATTTCCTGATGAACGCTGTCTTCGTTAATAATTGTATTTTCGGGAAGAAAATCCGGAGCCTGACCCAAACTGAAACAGGGAAAGAAGATGTTTGTGAAAACCGATACAAATAAGAAAATTAGCAGGATTCTTTTCATTTGCTTTATACTAAAATAACGTTGCAAATGTAGTATATTAATTTGGTTTTTACCACAGAAACAGGTTAGGTTTTTAACACCCAACCCGTTTATTGTATAACATAAATCTGTAATTATTTACAGTAGTACCTGAATAGTTACGGATTGTTTTATTTTCAGAATTTCATCGGAAGCAAGGCCGGTTACTTTTACAATGTCATTGATAGGCATATTTAAGTTAAGCATATTCTGAGCAATTTCATGATTCCGGAAAGAAATTCCTCTCTTGATACCTCTCTCTAATCCTCTCTTGATGCCTCTCTCTATTCCCTTTTTTTCCCCTTCAATGATACCTTCTATCTTACCTTCTTGTTTTGCATAACTGGTAAAATTATACAAGTCTTCATATCTGAGTTCGCTGCTTCTATAGGCTTCCATATTTTCTCCTTTTAATCG
>JAISKT010000290.1 GCA_031261295.1 Candidatus Symbiothrix sp.
TTACCGCAAACCATCGGCGGCGGAATCGGTCAATCCCGTTTGTGTATGCTCTTGTTGCGGAAAGCCCATATCGGAGAAATCCAAGCCGGTATCTGGCCGCAGGAGATGAGAGAAGAAGCGGAAAAACAGGGAATTTCATTGATATAAACAGCAAACAAGCTACTTTTACCATGAATGTGAACAAAATTATCGGAGAAAAAATTAAAGGTCTCCGTGAGATGAAGAATTTATCGGTCGAAGACATCGCTGAACGTAGTGGACTAAGCATCCTGCAAGTCAACCGGATTGAGCAGAACGAAGAATTTCCCTCGCTGGCTCCGTTGATTAAGATTGCCCGTGTGCTGGGTGTCCGGTTAGGCACTTTCCTTGACGACCAGCAGGAATTGGGGCCGGTTATCTGTCGCAAGAAAACCATAGAAGAAGCGGAGGGAATCAGTTTTTCCAATAATGCGAAAACCGTGCATAAGAATATGTCTTATTACGCACTTTCGCAGGACAAGTCGGGACGCCACATGGAACCTTTCCTGATTGATGTGCAGCCGGCCGAAACAACCGAGTTTGTCCTTTCCTCCCACGAAGGTGAAGAATTTATTTTTGTGATGGAAGGTGTCATTGAAATCAATTATGGAAAAGACACCTACCTTTTGGAAGCGGGAGACAGCATTTATTACGATTCTATTGTGGCGCACCACGTACATGTCGGAAACGAATATCCGGCCAAAATTTTAGGAGTTGTTTATACACCGTTTTGAGAACTAAGAACTAAGAACTAAAAATGCAGTTATCAGATAAAACACTGGGGCAGTGGATGGAACACTGGGCGGAAACAACGCCGGATAAAGAGTATTTAGTGTATTCCGACCGCGATTTGCGATTCACTTGGAAAGAGTTTAATCAACGTGTGGACGAGATGGCCAAAGGTCTGATGGCGATTGGCGTTAAAAAAGGTACGCATGTGGGCATTTGGGCAACCAACGTCCCCGATTGGCTGACGTTTCTGTATGCGGGTGCGAAAATCGGCGCAGTTTTAGTAACCGTCAATACCAGCTACAAACAAAGTGAACTGGAATTTTTAGTCAAAGATGCGGATATTCACACGCTTTGCATCACCGAAGGAGTGTTTGACGGCAGCTATATTGATATGGTCTATGAAATGGCGCCCGAACTGAAAGAGTCGCAACGCGGCTACATGTACAGTCAACGTTTCCCCAAACTGAAAAATGTTGTCTATATCGGACAGGAAAAATACCGTGGAATGTACAATACATCCGAAATCCTGTTGCTCGGCAAAAACGTGGATGACCAAATGTTGGAAGATGCCAAAAAACAGGTCAACTGCCACGATGTGGTGAATATGCAATATACCTCCGGAACCACCGGTTTTCCGAAAGGGGTAATGCTCACGCACCACAACATTGCCAACAACGGCTACCTGACGGGCGAACACATGGTTTTCACAGCCGCTGATAAATTGTGTGTCTGCGTACCGCTTTTCCATTGTTTCGGCGTGGTGCTGGCAACGATGAATATTTTGACACACGGTTGTACGCAGGTGATGGTGGAGAAATTTGACCCGTTGCTCGTCTTGGCTTCCATTCACAAAGAACGATGTACGGCTTTGTACGGCGTACCCACCATGTTTATCGCCGAATTGAATCATCCGATGTTCAATCTATTTGATTTGACTTGTTTGCGTACCGGTATTATGGCAGGTTCACTTTGTCCTATCGAATTGATGAAACAGGTCAGCGAAAAGATGTACCTGCAAATCACAAGCGTATATGGATTGACGGAAACATCCCCCGGGATGACACAAACCCGCATTGACGACCCTTTCGATGTGCGTTGCGAAACCGTAGGGCGCGATTTTGAATTTACCGAAGTCGCCGTTATAGACCCCGAAACCGGCGAACATTTGCCGGATGAAACGCAGGGAGAAGTTTGCTGTCGCGGCTACAATGTGATGAAGGGCTATTATAATAATCCGAAAGCGACCGCCGAAGTCATTGATAAAGACGGATTTCTACATTCGGGTGACTTGGGCATCCGGGACGCAAACGGCAATTACCGCATCACCGGTCGCATTAAGGATATGATTATCCGGGGCGGCGAGAACATTTATCCCCGCGAAATCGAAGAATATCTGTATCATCTGGAAGGCATCAAAGACATTCAGGTAGCTGCCGTCCCATCTCAAAAATATGGCGAGGTAGTGGGTGCGTTTATCATCCTTCACGAAGGAGCAAACTTGACCGAAGAGATAGTCAAAGACTTCTGCCGGGGCAAAATAGCGCGTCATAAAATTCCCAAATATGTCTTTTTTGTAGATGAATTTCCCATGACCGGAAGCGGGAAAATACAGAAGTTCAAACTGAAAGATGTTGCATTGCAACTACTTGCCGAACAGGGGGTTGTACCGGAATAAGAAAAAATAATTATAAACTATAAAACTAATGAATATGAGTACATTTCCGAAATTTTTTGAAAACAATGATTATTTTATTGATGAAAAAGTAGCGTTATTGAAATTTACTAACGCTTACAAAGTGTATGATAAGGAAGGAATTCAGATTGGCAATATTCAGCAATCCATGTCTGCTGGACTGAAAATCCTTAGTTTAGTTTTGAGTAAAGCTATGTTTCCTTTCAAACTGGATATCATCGACACGGAAGGGAAGGTATTGGCTACTATCAAACGGGGCTGGACTTTTTTTCTCTCTAAAATTGTCGTACTGAATGAGCGCGGGGAGCCGATTGCTTCTATTAAGCAAAAGTTCAAACT
>JAISKT010000310.1 GCA_031261295.1 Candidatus Symbiothrix sp.
GACAAACAGGTGGATATTGTCAAAGCCTATTACAATACGGATGAAGATTTAATTTTCCAGGAAATTGCATTGTATAAATTATCTACGCCAAAATTATTATCTTTGGGGTCGATTGAAGAAATCATCCGCCGGTACAACGCCCGGATATTGGATATGACCGAAGTATGGACGGTATTGGAAAAAACAGGTCATTCCGAAGAAACACGCGCTTTATTCAAAGAATTGAGCGGAAAAATCGGCGTCTTGCAATTCATCCGTTCCGGCCGGGTGGCTATTACAAAATCCAAAGTGGAACGGTTGAGCGATATGCTGGCCGCCATGGAAGAAAAATTAAACCGCAAAGCAAAATGACAACATTACCCAAAGTAGGCTCCTTTCAGTTTCATATCGAATCGTATGTGTGCGATTTTACAGGAAAAGCGACACTCCCCGTGATTGTCAGTTTCATTTTCCAAGCCGCGACGGCTCACGCCAATGAACGCGGATTTGGCTATGATGATATTCGTAAAGATAATATTGCCTGGGTCGTATCCCGCATTTCCATTGAAATGGATGAATATCCGGAACACGACGAGAATATCACAGTGGAAACCTGGATAGAAAATGTAACCCGTTTTTTTACCCAACGCTGCATCCGTTTCATCAACAAGGACAATCGCGTAATCGGTTATGCCCGTACTATATGGGCGGCCATTGATATAGTCACCCGCCGGCCGGTAGATATTCCGGCATGGCGTCCCGATTTGGCGGAGTATGTCGTTCCGGACAAAGAATGCCCGATTGAAAAATTGGCAAAGATTCCTCCCGTGAACGGAGTGGAACCGGATATGGGCTATACTGTGCGTTATAGCGATATCGACATCAATCAACACATGAACAGTATCAAATACATCGAGCATACGCTCAATACATTTGATTTGAAGTTGTTCCAAGAAAAGTTTATCCGGAAATATGAAATCGTCTATTTGGTAGAAGGGGTATTCGGGGATAAACTCAAATTATACAAACAAGCGGTTTCCGACGATGAATACCTGATTGATACAAAGAAAGGTGAAGAATCGATTTGCCGGAACCGCATTATTTGGGTGCACGGTACTCGGGTGCACAGTGCACGAATGAATGGACAAATGACAGAGATAAAAAAGTAATATAAATAAATCGTGCATCGTGTACCTGTGTACCGTGCACCCAAAAAAATTAAAAGATGGCAGTAATAAATTTTGGGGGGATTGACGAACAAGTTGTAACCCGCGAAGAATTTTCGTTGGAAAAAGCAAGGGATTTTTTGAAAGACGAGACCATTGCAGTGATTGGCTATGGCGTACAAGGCCCCGGACAATCATTGAACTTACGGGACAATGGCTTCAATGTCATTGTCGGACAACGCAAAGGCGGCAAAACCTGGGACAAAGCCGTAGCCGACGGTTGGGTGCCGGGCGAAACGCTTTTTGATATTGAAGAAGCGGCAAAAAGAGGAACCATCATCCAGTATTTACTTTCGGATGCAGCTCAAATCGAAGTGTGGCCCCGTATCAAACCGTATCTGACAGCCGGAAAGGCGTTGTATTTCTCTCACGGTTTTGGCATTACCTACAAAGAACGGACGGGTATTATTCCGCCGGTAGATGTAGATGTAATTTTGGTTGCGCCGAAAGGTTCGGGCACTTCTTTGCGCCGGATGTTTTTGGAAGGCCGCGGATTGAATTCCAGCTTCGCCGTATTTCAGGATGCCACCGGAAAAGCTAAGGAACGGACGATTGCCTTGGGTATTGGCGTCGGTTCCGGTTATTTGTTTGAAACCAATTTCAAACGGGAAGTGTATTCCGATTTGACGGGCGAACGCGGTACCTTGATGGGCGCTATCCAGGGAATATTGTTGGCGCAGTATGAAGTGTTGCGCGAAAACGGTCACTCTCCTTCCGAAGCTTTCAACGAAACCGTAGAAGAATTGACTCAATCGCTGATGCCGCTCTTTGCCGAAAAAGGCATGGACTGGATGTACGCCAACTGTTCCACAACGGCCCAACGCGGCGCTTTGGACTGGATGGTACCTTTCCACGATGCCACCAAACCGGTTTTTGCTAAATTGTACAGCGAAGTAGCCAACGGCAACGAGGCGCAACGCTCTATCGACACCAATTCCAAACCGGACTACCGTGAAGGATTGGAAAGCGAATTGAAAGAACTGCGCGAAAGCGAAATGTGGCGCACCGGAGCGGTAGTCCGCAAATTACGACCGGAAAACAACTAAAAAGAATTATGAGTTATGAGTTATGAGTTGGTTGACACATCTTAACTCATAACTCATAATTCATAACTCATAATTCTTTAAAATATTTTCAGTTTACTTTTATCAATACCTCGTTCATTAAGTTCATCTATAATAATGTTGCAATAATTGACAAAGATATAAATTATTTTATTTGACAGTTACTTTTTCTGACACAAATTAATGAAGCGGACGATGATTCAGCGCTTTCTGTTTTTTCTCGTATTCCTTGTTCAATTCCATCGTCTTTTTGTCGAAATACGCCTCGCCGAATTTCTCCCAAATATAATCAATCGCTTGCGCATTGGGATGAATCAAATCGGCGGCATAAAAACGGTAATCCCGCAAATCATCCAGCATAATTTCGTAGGAAGGAAAATAATAACATTGCGGATGAGTATCTGTTAATTCATTGACAGCTAATAATAAAATCGCTTTATTCAATTGGTTGGCATTGGCTCCGTCTTTCCAATGACGAATCGGACTCACAGTAAAAAGGATTTTTAAATCGGGATTGAGCGCTTGCAATTCTTTTATTAAAATGTTCCACCGGCCGGTTATTTGGGAAATCGTCAGGCGTTCTTCTATAAAAGATTGGGCCGGTAATTTATGACAATTGGAAACTACTTCGCCCGAAGAAACCAACCGATAGGTATTGGCCGTTCCGAAAGTAATGATAAGGAGATTGGCTTGCCGGAGAAATCCGGAAGAATGACTGATACTTGCATTTATTTTTTGCAAAACCGTTTCAATGCTTGTTCCCGAAAAGCGGCTGTGGTGCGAAAAACTGTGATAAAGGCCTTGATGCAAGAACAGATTTTCTTCCGTATAGGTTTTGTTATTTATTAAATCCGTTAAACCATTGGCCAAGGAAGCCGGATTATAGACAATCCCGAAAGGATTAACATCCACCGTAAACCCAGATTCCTGCATCCGGGTTGAAATAGTGGATACAAAACAAGAACCCGTCAGCAGGATTTTATCCGTATGGGAAATGTGAAATCCGGGAGACGGAACGGTAATTTCTGTTCTAAACTTCATAAAAAGTTTTTCAATTTATATACAAAGTTATGTATTCTACCGTTATTTATGTACTTTTGTACAACAATTTTTTGTTTATGGCTGAAGTTTCAGAATTTAAATTATTATCCACAATAGATTCTCCGGCGGATTTACGAAAATTAAAACCGGAACAATTGGAACAGGTGAGCAAGGAATTGCGGCAATATATCATTGAAGTATTGTCCGAAAATCCGGGCCATTTCGGTTCCAGTCTGGGGAGCGTCGAACTGACGGTTGCACTTCATTATGTGCTGAATACGCCTTACGATAAAATCGTTTGGGATGTGGGGCACCAGGCGTACGGACACAAAATACTGACCGGCCGCCGCAAGGAATTTAAGACACTCCGTAAATTCGGAGGCATCAGTGGTTTCCCCAATCCGCAAGAAAGTGAATACGACGCTTTCATTGCCGGTCATGCCTCCAATTCCATCTCCGCCGCTCTGGGAATGGCTATTGCTTCCCGGCTGAAAAATGAAAAACGGCAAGTGGTTGCTGTCATCGGAGACGGTTCGATGACCGGCGGTTTGGCTTTTGAAGGATTGAATAACACTTCTTCCGCTCCCAACGACTTGCTGATTATTCTCAACGACAACAATATGGCTATCGACCGCCCGGTGGGAGGCTTGAGCCAATCGCTTGTCAAGATTACGACTTCACAGACGTACAATAAAATCCGTTTCAAATTATATAATTTCCTCCGGAAACGGGGCATCATCCGGGAACAGGGAAAAGGGATTATCTTGCGTTTTAACAATAGTCTGAAAGCGTTCCTGACGAAACAACACAATGTATTCGAAGGATTTAATATCCGTTATTTTGGGCCGATTGACGGGCACGACATCAACGGATTGATAAAAGTGCTCGAAGATATTAAAGATATGAAAGGGCCGAAATTGTTGCATATCCGTACCATAAAAGGCAAGGGTTTTGAACCGGCGGAAAATGACGCAATCGCCTGGCACGCTCCCGGAAAATTCAATCCCGAAACTGGCGAACGGATGGTGGTGCGCTCGAAAGACGAACCGCAATTGTATCAGGACGTTTTCGGACATACCTTAGTGGAATTGGCTAAACAAAACGACCGGATTGTAGGTATTACGCCGGCCATGCCCACCGGTTGTTCCATGACTTTTTTAATGAAAGAAATGCCCGAACGGGCTTTCGACGTGGGAATTGCCGAAGGACACGCTATTACTTTTTCTGCAGGATTAGCCAAGGAAGGCATGCTGCCTTTTTGCAATATTTACTCTTCGTTTATGCAACGCGCCTACGACAACATTATTCACGATGCCGCTTTGCAAAACCTGGATATGGTGCTTTGTTTAGACCGGGCCGGATTGGTCGGCGAAGACGGCGCTACCCATCACGGGGCATTGGATTTGGCTTATCTACGTTGCATTCCGAATGTGACGGTTGCCTCGCCCCTCAACGAAATCGACTTGCGAAACCTGATGTACACCGGCAGTCAACCGGGCAACGGGGTATTCGCCATTCGTTACCCGCGGGGAAAAGGCGAATTGAAAGACTGGGAACGTCCCTTTGAAATCCTGCCGGTGGGAAAAGGCCGGAAACTCAAAGACGGGAAAGACGTAGCAGTTATCAGTATCGGCCCGATTGGCAACATCGCCAAAGAAGCCATTGAAAAAGCAAAAACAGCGGGTGTAGATGCCGCCCATTATGATATCATATATCTTAAACCGTTGGACGAAGAGCTGTTGCATGAAATAGGTAAAAACTATCACCGGGTGATTACGGTTGAAAACGGCACAATCCAAGGCGGTTTGGGAACAGCTGTCATGGAATTTATGTCCGCCAACGGCTATTCACCTGAAATCAAACGGATAGGTATTCCGGATAAATTTATTCCGCACGGCGCCATTCCCGAATTATACAAAATATGCGGAATGGATGCGGACAGTATTTTTGAACAGATAATTGTATGAAAATAATTATTGGCGGCGCAGGGGAAGTCGGTACGCATTTATCCAAATTGCTTTCGCAAGAAGAGCAAGACATTGTCTTGATGGATATTGATGACGAAAAACTGAATTTTCCCAATAGTTCCGAAATCATGACGGTACAGGGAAATCCCACGTCCATTCATGATTTGAAAGCGGCAGGCATAAAGGAGGCCGACATGTTTATTGCTGTCACGCCGGAAGAATCCACGAATATGACCGCTTGCATGTTGGCGCATAATCTGGGCGCCAAACGAACCATTGCCCGCGTGGATAACGATGAATATCTGCATCCGAAAAACATGGAGTTCTTTGCCAATCTCGGTGTGGATTCGCTGATTTGCCCCGAAACATTGGCGGCGAAAGAAATCTCAAGCGCACTGAAACAACCCTGGACGCGCCAATGGTGGGATATTGCCAACGGAAAACTCATCTTGTTGGGCGCCAAAGTGCGTCAAAATGCACCAATTCTTAATAAATATCTGCACGAATTAGGAGGAGAAGACCGTATTTATCACATTGTGGCTATTAAAAGAGGCCACGAAACGCTTATCCCACGCGGTTCGGACCAGATTCTTGCGGGCGATATTGTCTATATTACAACGACCAAGGAGCATATCGACGAGGTGAAAGGCTTTGCGGGAAAAGAAGATATTCATATCCGGAAAGTAACCATTATGGGCGGAAGCCGCATTGCCTTACGGCTTTGCGAACGGATACCGCACAATGTCAATATCAAAATCATTGAAATAGATAAAGGAAGAAGTTATCGCCTGGCTGAAAAAACAGATAGCAACGTGATGATTATCAATGGAGACGGACGGAATACCGACCTTTTAATCCAGGAAAACATCAAAAATTGCGACGCCTTTATTTCGTTGACAGGTAATTCGGAAACCAATATATTGGCCTGTGTGGCGGCCAAAAACTTTGGCGTTCCCAAAACGATAGCCGAAGTTGAAAACCTGGATTACATCCAAATGGCTGAAAAATTGGATATCGGTTCCATTATCAACAAAAAACTGATTGCCTCCAGCCATATTTACCGCTTCCTGTTGCAAGCCGATGTTTCTACGGTGAAATGCCTGGCATTCGCCAATGCCGATGTAGCAGAGCTGGTGGCCCGTTCGGGTTCAAAAATCACGCAAAAACCGGTGAAAGATTTGCGGTTGCCCAAAGACATGACCCTGGGCGGAAAAATCAGTGACGGGGAAGCCAAAATCATCAGTGGCGATACCGTCATTCAACCCGGCGACCACGTTTTGGTATTTTGCCTCAATACGGCCATGCGTAAAATCGAAGATTATTTTAATTGAATATTGCAAACAGTATAATATGAACGCTAAAAAAATTTCAAAAGAAATACTTCCTCATGCAGGGGTTCTTCTTTTTTTCTTCTTAATCATTTTAGTCTATTTCTATCCCGCTTTTGAAGGAAAAGTACTGCAACAAAGCGATATAACCCAGTTCAAGGGCATGGCCCAGGAATTGGTTGAATACGGAAAACCCTCAGGCTGGACAGGTTCGATGTTTTCCGGTATGCCCAGTTATCATATCACCGGCTACCAGACCGGCATTGATTTCATTGGATGGGTAAAAGTGCATATTCTGGGCGCCGTACAATCGGAAACCGCCGGCCCCCTCTTGCTGTTGCTGATTACGGCTTATATCCTCTTCTTAGTGATGGGCGCACGTTGGTGGTTGGCCGCTTTGGGAGCTGTTGCCACAGCTTTTTCATCCTACAATATCATCATTATTGTTGCCGGACACGTGACAAAAGCTTGGGCTTTAGCATACGTTCCGTTGGTTTTGGCCGGCTTGTTTTTGATATTTCAAAAGAAATATGGGTACGGCGGGATCCTTTTTGCATTTGCCCTGGCGCTCTTGATTATTTCCAATCACTTACAAATCACCTATTACTCAGCGATTTTCTGCTTCATACTTTACATCGGATTTATTGTTGAACGTATTATCAAAAAAGAATACAAACGATTGGGAATAGCGACAGGCGTCCTCGCTGTGGGAGTTGTATTGGCTGTTTTGTCAAATATTTCGAATCTTTACCTCAATTATGAATCCGGGGAAGAAAGTATGCGGGGAAAATCCGAATTGACTGCTGCGTCCACCGGTGAAACGGAAAAACCGGCCTCTTCCGGATTGGACAAAGACTATGTTTTTGCCTGGAGTTACGGAAAAGGAGAAACACTTTCCTTGCTGATTCCCAATGTGATGGGAGGCGAATCGGGTGGTTATCTGGGCGAAGATTCCCATTTATACAAAGAATTAAAAGCGCATGGAGCGCAAGTAAAAAAAGAAATCCAAACCTATACCTATTGGGGAGATAAACCCTTCACTTCCGGGCCAATCTATTTGGGGGCAATCGTTTGTTTCCTGTTCTTGTTTGCCTTTTTTATTGTTCCTAAAAATGCCAAATGGTGGTTGCTCGGAGCAACTGTTTTTTTCATCCTTTTGGCTTGGGGAAAAAATCTGGCCTGGTTCAACGATTTCATGTATTATCATTTTCCGCTTTACAATAAATTCCGGACGGTGGAAATGGCGTTGGTCATTCCTGCCTTTACCTTTCCGATATTGGCCGTAATGGCTTTGAAAGAATTGATAAGCAACCCAATAGAATCCATAAAGTTAAAAACGTCCCTTTATTGGTCGGCCGGAATAACCGCCGGCATTTGCTTGGTCTTATGGATAATGCCGGGCGCTTTCTTTCATTTTGAATCCGCTTTTGATGCTCAATATGGAATGCCGGATTGGTATTACGGCGTCTTGATTGAAGACCGGAAAGCGCTGTTGCAGGCGGATGCTTTACGTTCGCTGATTTTCATTGTATTGGCCGCGGGTTTGGTTTGGGTGTATATTCAATCCAAAAACCGCAAACAGGTTTTGCCTTACTTAGCCGCCGGATTATTAGTGCTGATTCTGTGTGATTTATGGACGGTCGATAAACGCTATTTGAATGACAAAAATTTTGAAGATAATAAAACTTACAAAAAACAACTTTTCCCGAAAACAGTGGCGGACGATGTGATTTTGCAAGACCCGTCTGTCTCTTACCGGGTATTGAATCTCAATAATCCTTTCCAGGAATCGCGTACTTCGTATTACCACAAATCCATTGGCGGATACCACGCGGCCAAATTAGGCCGGTATCAGGATTTGATTGACAGGCGATTGTCGAAAGAAATGGCAGCCATCATTTCCGCTTTCAGTACGGCAACCACTTTTGAAGATTTTAATACGGTTCTTGAAAATTCACCGTCATTGAACATGTTGAATACCAAGTACATCATTTACAGTCCGGAGCAACCGCCTTTGGTCAATCCGTACATAGACGGCAATGCCTGGTTTGTAAATTCCTACCGCTTTACCGGCACGCCCGATGAAGAAATGGCTGCTTTGGAAACACTCAACCCGAAGACGGAAGCGGTTCTGGATAAAGAATTTGAAAGCAATTTATCCGGTCTCCAAATTGTTCCCGATTCGTTGGCTTCCATAGAAATGACGGCTTATTATCCGAATAAAGTGGAATATACGTCTTCCTCCACCCAACCGGGCTTGGCCGTATTTTCCGAAGTATATTACAAAAACGGTTGGAAAGCCTTCATCGACGGCGAACGGGCGCCCATCAGCCGTGCCGACTGGATTTTGCGGGCCATTCCGATTCCGGCAGGTAATCATAAAATCGAATTTGTTTTCGACCCGGACGATGTACATATATGTGGAACCATCACGACGATTTTTTCGGGGTTGTTGCTGTTGTTAGTGATTGCTTCAATTGTTGTAGGATGTTTCAAAACGTCATTTCGAACGAAGTGAGAAATGACGTAGCTTCATATTAAATAATGAATAAAATGAAATTTTCCGTTGTTATCTGCACCTACAACCGGGCAAAGTATCTCTTGGAAACCTTAGAGAGTGTGGCCCGGCAAGTCTATCCTGTATCCGATTTTGAGATAATCGTTGTGGATAATAACAGTACCGATTCCACGGAAGAAGTCTGTCATTCGTTTATCCATCAGTATCAAGCGCTTACCATCCGCTATTTCAAAGAACTCCGGCAGGGAATTTCTTACGGAAGAAACAAAGGCGTCAATGAAGCGCAGGGAGAATTTATTGCTTTTATTGATGATGACGAAACGGTTAATACCGATTATGTTCAAAACCTGTCTGATTTTTTCCGAGGGTATCCCGATGCGGAATTATGCGGCGGCCCGGTCGTTCCGGTCTATGAAAGCGCCCCGCCCGAGTGGCTCTCTCCGTTTACGATGCGCTTAATTACAGGCGCTTACGACAAGGGAAAAGAAATCAAAGTGGTTGGCCCAAAGGATTATCCGGGAACAGGTCATGCGACTTTCAAAAAAGCGCTATTCCTCCAATACGGCGAATTTAAAACCGATTTGGGCCGGAAAGGAACTTCTTTGATGGGCGGCGAAGATAAAGATTTCTTTTTACGCTTGATTCAAAACGGCGTGAAATGCTATTATCTGCCGTCAGCGATTATCTACCACCATATTCCCGACTCCAAACTGAGCGATGATTTTTTCAAACGACTGACTTACGCCATCGGAAAAAGCGAACGAATCCGGACTTTATCCATATCCAAGTCGGTTTATTACAAACGGATTTTTTCAGAAATGATTAAATGGGGAGCGAGTATCGTCCTTTTTTTCTACTATGCGATTCGCCTTCAATATTCCAAAGGGTGGAAATTGATTGAATTCAGGAGCCAAGTGACAAGGGGACTGTATGGTTAACTGTTTAACATCAATAGCAACGGTCAGTACAAAAATAAAAAATCCCTCCAACTAATTTTGAAAGGATTTTCCTGTTTGTGCGGCTGAAGGGACTCGAACCCCCACGCCGTGAAGCACCAGATCCTAAGTCTGGCGTGGCTACCAATTACACCACAACCGCAAAGCGACTGCAAAGTTACAACATTTTTTTTATTTGACAAAAATATTCTAATTCTATTTCAATAAGTAAATACTAATTTAGTACATTTAATCGCGGAGCGATTGCATAACGTAGAGACGCGATTAATCGCGTCTCTACCATCCGAATGCAACATCTCCGATGTTGTGGGTGAATATTGTGGTTCATTTGTATCTACAATAATGTAATCGCTCCGCGATTGGCGCCTTTCCATGTGCAGGAAACCGAAATAACTATTATTTCATCAAAAATCTCAGAGGGCTACGTTTCTTATTCATTCGCGCTCGCCCGGTGATTTCATAATAAAACGCAACCCTCGAAAAATAATCAATTACGGATGCGCTTTCTTTTCTGTAACGTTGGGTTGAAACGACACACCTTAGATTGTTTGTTAATTGCTCCGGCAGATTCCAACTTTCCATCCGCTATTTTGGTCTGATCCCCAGGTTGTTATATAATCGTACGATCGAACCCAATAATAACGATTACCACCCACACCACCTCTAACTTCAATAGAGCCGAACGCTTCAAGCCAGTCAACTGCCAAAACATTTTTAGTCAATGTGTCCGCAGAGGTCCAAGTATATCCGGCGTCACATTCTATCGCACCGTTACCAGTACCATAGCCGATGCCCGGTCTATACAAGTGGCCATCTTTTCCAACCACGTCTTTTTTTGTTTCAGTCGGACCAACAGGATCAGGAACAGATGTCCAAGCAGAGCCACTCCAAACATATATACCTGCGGCTAAACCGCCGGTTCCGTCTGCATAAACCATTAAGCCGGTGGCCGGATCTTTGATTGTTTCCTCATCTGTGGCGCTTTCCAAGGCTACCCGCGGCAGCAATAAGCCCAAATTACCGTCAATTCCACTATTCAAATCCAATACGGCCGATGCTACCGGCTCTGCCGCATTCGTACCAATTACAACTTGCGCTTTCAAACTTGTGGTCATTACCAGCAACAGCGAAAGCATAAAATACATTCTTTTGTTCATTGTCTTTATTTTATTTATTTGTTTCATTATCAAAACCCGATATATAATTTCCATTCTCCATCCCAGTAATACACTCCATGCCGCAAAGAACCGGTAAGATTACAGACCAACATCCCGGGCGCCGGGGTTGTCAACAGGGAAGATGTATTATCAATGTTATCCAATTTGACTTGCGGCAGCAACAAACCTGCGTTATCGCTTCGCAATTCCAATACAGCCGATGGATGAGGTTCATCGGCGGCGCCAATCAGCACTTGTGCCTTCGCGCTTACTGCACTCAACACGATGAGTGTCAGCGCTAAAAAAATCTTTCTTTTCATTTTCATTGAATTTATTAATTTATTAATAGTTGATTTTTTAAGTAAGGGTAAAGACAATAAGTATCTTAAATATCTTAAGAAGCTTAAGAAGCTTAAGATACCTATAGCTGCCTTTACCCTATGAGTTTAAGCGGGCAAATTCAATAACTAAAAAATGAGAGGGAAAAATATTGAATGAAACGCCCGCCCAGTTTCCTATGACTTGTTTTGCATGTTTGTAGAATTTATGCCTCCAAGTCCCTGAGAAGCGGTTATTTAAAATAAAAAAACGTGGGACTTGTAACTTTATTTGTTTCTGAGGTCATCAACTACCCGTACATACAAATAAGTTACGCCCACGATTTCACGTGAACGTCTACCTTATTCTTGTATGTACCGAAGTTGTTGATGTTTCAGAAACAAGAATAAAAGCTAACGCTTTTTTTATTAATGAATTATGTCTTTATACTATACTTTCTATTTTGTAATAAAAGCCTTTTATTGTTTATTTAATTGGCAAAGGTAATATCTTTTTTTATAATATCCAAGGAATAAATAAAATTTAACGGGGTGCATACAGATTATTTTCTTTAATTAAATATTCTGCTATTTGTACGGCATTGAGTGCGGCGCCTTTTTTGATCTGGTCGCCCACGCACCAAAATGAAAATCCGTTGGGATTGGAAATGTCTTTGCGGATACGGCCCACATACACCGGATCTTTACTGGCGACAAACAAAGGCATCGGATATTCTTTTTCCAGCGGTTGGTCCTGAACGATTATCCCTTCGGCTTTTTCCAAGGCTTCCCGCGCTTCTTCCACTGCGAGAGGACGTTCGGTTTCGATCCAAACGGCTTCGGAATGCGCCCGCAAGGCCGGGACACGTACACACAGCGCGCTTACGTCCACATCGGAATGCATGATTTTCCGCGTTTCGTTGTGCATCTTCATTTCTTCTTTTGTATAACCGTTGTCGGTAAATACATCGATATGCGGAATCAAATTGAAAGCCAGTTGATAAGCAAATTTATCCACCGTGGGTTCTTCCCCGTTCGCCAATTGTTTGTGCTGATTGACCAATTCGTCCATGGCCGCAGCCCCCGCTCCGGACGCCGATTGATACGTTGACACATGAATCCGTTTGATATGCGATAAATCTTCCAAGGGTTTCAGGGCGACCACCATTTGAATGGTCGAACAATTGGGGTTAGCAATAATCCCGCGTGGACGGTTTTTGGCATCTTCCGCATTCACTTCAGGCACCACCAACGGCACATCATTGTCCATGCGGAAAGCGCTGGAATTGTCGATCATAACGGCGCCGTATTGGGTAATGGTATCCGCAAATTCTTTGGAAGTCCCGGCCCCGGCAGACGTAAAAGCAATATCCACACCCTTGAAATCGTCATTGTGTTTTAATTCCTTTACCGTAATCTGTTTACCACGAAACTCATATACTTTGCCCGCACTGCGCGCCGAACCGAAAAGTACCAATTCGTCCACCGGAAAATTCCGCTCGTCCAACACACGTAAAAATTCCTGACCTACCGCACCACTCACGCCAACAATTGCTATTTTCATTTTATTAAAAATTTTTGAAAAAATATTATATAATTATAGTTGTTATTAAAAAATTAATTCTATATTTGCACCCGGGTATATATATAGCCAAAACAACAGCAGGAACTCGCGGGCCTGCAAAATTAGTAATAATAGCTAAAACAAAAAGCACTTTATGAAGAAAATTATCATTCTTCTTTTTAGTTTGCAGTCTTTAACTGCTTTTTCTCAGTTTAGTGATAACTTTAGCGACGGATTGTTCCTGAGTGGAACACATTCGGATCGCGAAGTGAATTGGAGCGGCGATATCGCCGAGTTTGTGGTCAACGATGCGTTGCAATTGCAACTCTATTCTGCTGATACACATTCACCCTCTCAGTTGAAAACCCGGTCGTCGATTGTCGGAGACACGTCTTGGGAATTTTATGTGAAAATGAATTTTAATCCTACGGCTTCTAATTATTCCAAAATTTACCTTGCCAGTGATGAGGAAAATTTAACCGGAGAACTCAACGGGCTTTTTATTCGAATCGGTTATTCCGACAAAAATATCTGCTTAATGCGTTCAAAAAAAGGGAGTAACAACCAGACGCTTATCCAGGGCGAAAAGAAACGGCTGGATCTTGCTTCCGTAGCCCTTGACATCAAAGCTACATTGGATACCGACGGGAAATTTCAGTTGTATTCCCGGTTGGCCGGCGAAACCAATTTTACCTTGGAAGGCAGTTGTGATTTAGTAGAAATTCCTGTAAGCGATTGGTTTGGAATTGTTTGTACATTTACGTCCACCCGCAACAAATCCTTTTTCTTCGATGATTTTGTTGTCAAGCAACTCAGTGGAAACGGTGATCCAGGGACGAATCCCGATCCTGATCCGGACCCTGATCCTGATTTTCCGAAAGAAGGCGACATTCTTTTTAGTGAGATTATGGCGGCTCCGAGTTCAGGAAATCCGGAATATGTTGAATTGTACAACACAACCAATCAAACGTTCCGGTTGCAGGACTGCCTGTTCTTTTATGGCGATAAATCCTACAAACTGCCGGACAAAAGTATAACGCCCAAAAGCTATTTCGTTTTGTGTAAGACGACTACCACCGATTGGTTTCCGGAAAACGCCAATGCGTGCGGAGTAACGTCTTTCCCTACATTAGCCAATACCGGCAAATTGCTGATGCTGGGAAATACAAAGGACGAATTGATTTCCTGGTTTGAATATTCCGACAAGATGTATAACGACAACACCAAGAAAGCAGGCGGTTGGTCGCTGGAATGTATTGATTTGGCCAATCTGTCCAACACTTCCGCCAATTGGTCGGCGACGGCAGATGCGTCGGGAGGAACCCCCGGAAAAGTCAATTCCATCCAAGCAGGCAATCCGGATGCTACAATTCCGGCTATTTTGTCCACTACGTTATTGGAAGGAAACCAGGTGGCCATTGTTTTCTCCAAGCCGATGAACCGTAATTCATTGCTGAACAAAGCCTCGTACCGGATTCCGGATACTTCCTACGAAATCACGGATTTGGAAACGGATTATCCGCAGGGAACGAATCTGACTATCCAACTCAACAAGTTTCCGCCTCAGGGAGAATTGATTGAATTGTCTTTGTCCGGTGTGCGGGATTTGTCCGGAAACGGATTGGGAACGGCTCAGTCGATTTCCATCGGAAACGGTTTTGAAGCAGAAGAATCGGAGGTGATCATCAACGAAATCCTTTTCAATCCGCCCACCGGCGGGAACGAGTACGTGGAATTGTACAATCGTTCGGACAAAGTGATTGACTTGCGTTACCTGAGTATCACCAGCCGCAAACCTTCCGACAGTTCACTTAACAAGGCTTATCCGCTGACTTCCTTGCCGTTATTCCTGTATCCGGAAGAATATGTGGTGGTGACAAAAGATCGGAATTTGGTTTGCTCTTTTTTTGAATGCCGGGAGGAATCTTTCTTTACGGAACCCGAAGCCATGCCTTCATTGGCAAACGCCGGCGGTTGTGCCGTGCTGTTAAATAATCTGACAAATACGGTTGTCGATGAATTTTATTACAGTGAATCCATGCACACCAAAGGCATTACGAACAAGAAAGGGGTAGCCCTGGAAAGAGTGAACTACGAGGCGCCAAGCAATGAACCGACTAATTGGTTGTCAGCCAGCAGTCAAAGCGGCTACGGCACACCCGGATACATCAATTCCCAATATTCAGGAAAAACGGGCATTGAGATTGTGAACAACAATTCAATCCGGATTGAATATCCTGTTTGGGGCAATGACAATTATGGCATTAAGTATCAATTGGATAAGCCCGGATATAATTGCCGGCTGTTTATCTACGATTCCATTGGCCGAAAGGTAGATACGGTTGCCAACAATGAAATACTGGGAAGCCGTGGGACATTGTACTGGAACGGAAACCAATTGACTTCCGGGCTTTACATTGTCTATCTGGAAATATTTGACACATCGGGAACAGTACATAAGTTCAAAACGCCGGTGGTAGTGAAATAAGTTGAAGATGGGGCTGTCTCAAAAGCTGTTATAGAGCGTCATTTCGAGCAAAGCGAGAAATCTAATGTGCTTCGTAGGGCCTACGACTGAGCTTTAGATTTCTCACTTCGTTCGAAATGACGGAATTGCAATCTTTTGAGACAAGCTCATCTTTTTAAATAGCAAAATTCATAATAATCTGAAGTATTTTTAGTATTTTTGTCCGAAATAAGACAATTCAAAAATCAAACAGTCAAATAAATAGAAAACGATATGTTATTGGGTAAAAGAATAAGAGAATTAAGAGAGGAAAAGCAATTGCTTCAAAGGCAATTAGCAGCAGCATTAGAGATTGATACGCCAATGTATAGCAAAATAGAGCGTGGCGACCGTAAGGCCAAACGCAAGCAAGTGCTCATTCTTGCCGACTTGTTGCAAGCCGACCCAACGGAATTGCTTACGCTTTGGGTGGCAGACCAAGTAATTGTGGCTGTTGCGGACGAAAAGGAGGTGGCGAACAATGCTTTGGATATTGTTAAACAATATATAAATAATGATAAAGTGATTGAAAATCAACTATGATAGAGTTTGATGAATATATTCGTCAGGGCGAACCCGACAAAATAGAGAAAAGCCAAATTTGGCAAACAGCTATCGGCTTGCAGCAGGTGGACGGCTTAACGCCTTCTGCCTACCTCATCGAAACCGCCAAGCAAAACATCGAAGGCGACATTACTTTTGGGGAGGTAAAAAGCCGTATCGACACTTATTATCAAACCAAAACTGTTAGAAACAGTGGTGATGACCGCACAGAAGAAGCAGACAAGGTTTCGGCTCGCATTGCTGAGATTTTATCAAGCAATACTTTTTCTTTCTCAACGGTAGAATACATTGGCATCCACAGGCGCCTTTTCTCAGGAATTTACAAGTTTGCAGGTAAAATACGCGATTATGATATTTCAAAAAAGGAATGGGTATTGGATGGAAAAACGGTATTATATGCAAGCGCCATTAATTTAAGGGAAACGCTTGAATATGATTTTAAGGAAGAAAAAGGATTTAGTTACAAAGGATTAAGCCAGCAGCAGATTGTAGAACACATAGCACATTTTGTTGCTTATTTGTGGCAAATTCATATTTTTGGCGAAGGAAACACAAGAACAACGGCGGTATTTTTAATAAAATATCTTCGAACATTTGGTTTTGATGTTAGCAACGATGCCTTTGCTCAAAATTCGTGGTATTTTCGTAACGCCCTTGTCCGCGCCAATTACAAAGACTTCACAAACGGTATTCACGCTACAAATGAATATTTAATGCGATTCTTGGGTAATTTGTTGCTCGGCGAGAACAATGTATTGAAAAATCGCGAGTTGCATATTCACTTTGTTGTACCAGAAAATACAGGTGTAAAAGACCCTGTAAATAAGAAAAAGTTCCCTGTAATTGCTGAAAAATTCCCTGTAATTGGGAAAAAGTTCCTTGTAAATGGGAAAAAGTTCCCTGTAATTGGTTTGGAGATATTGAAATTGATAGAACAAAACCAAAAATTTACAATTGTGGAATTGTCAAAACAGCTAAAAGTATCAGACAGAGCCGTAAAAAACAATCTTAACAAACTAAAATCACTCGGCATTCTCTCTCGTGTCGGCTCCGATAAAACAGGACACTGGCAAATTAACAATTTTGATGATGAAAAATAGTAAAGTAAATGAGTGGACCTGGAGGGATTCGAACCCTCGTCCAAACGAGGAATTAATTTGCTTTCTACATGCTTATCCTCACCTTTTTTTTCGACTTGCTACAAGACTGAAGCCACCAATAACAAGCTTATTCCCTTTGTTTCATCTAAAAGCCGGGACCTCTTTCAGACTATCTCCGATATTCCTGCACCACCGTTTCGGACTGCTTCGAAGCCAGAGCTTCCGGGTGATGTCTCGTTTCAACTCCTGGAGCTGAAATAAAGCGTAAGATCTACTATACTTCGATCACGCAGCAAGAGCGTAATTATTTTCGCCAATTAATTTTTTATCATCCGAGATTAAAGTGCCGAACAACGACGCACTGCATGCTTACAAACCACTTCTACCCGCTGTCAAAACCGGTCAAGCCCATGATTCGTTTACAAAAGTACTTGAAATAATCGGATTTTGCAAAAATTTAATGTACTTTTGTAATTCAATTTGCTCAAGGCTTCTTTTCAAAAAGAAAAAAGCGCCCCCTAAAAAATGAACAAATGAAATTGAATAAGTTTTTTTTATTATTCCTTCTTGTTCTTTTCCTTTCCGGAAAGGCTTCTGCTGTACCGGCTTATCCCTACCCTATCAAAATAACTCAACCCAATGGAGAGGAAATCACCGTAAAAATGAAGGGCGATGAATGGATGAAAGGAATGGAATCGGAAGACGGTTATTCCCTTTTATACGACGAAGATAATTACATTGTATATGCTACCCAAAATGAAAAAGGCGATTTGACGCCTTCCAAAATAATTGCCCGAGACGTGGAATTGCGTTCGGATGAAGCCAAAATATTATTGAAAAATACACCTAAAAATCTGCAATACAGCAAAGAACAACGGGAAATACTCCTGCAAATGCGGAATATTACGGAAAAAGCGACTCTCCGAAGCCGATCTCCTCAATCTACGATTGAAACGGCCAAAGCGATTTGCGCCTTAATCGGATTTCCCGACAAACCTTTTCAATATACCCAAGAGGACTTTGATAAATTAATGAACCAGGTGGGTTATCGAAAGGGGATACAAAAAGGAAGTGTCAAGGATTTTTACTTAGAAAATTCGTATGGACAATTGGAGTTAATCGTTACGGTAACAGGCCCTTATACGGCAAAGTACAATCATGCCTTTTATGGAGAAAATGATAAGAACGAACAGGATATGTACCCTGACTCGTTGGCCAGGGAAGCGGCTGATTTTGCTTTTAACGAACCAACTATCAATCCGGCTGATTTCGATAACGACGGCGACGGCTATATCGATACCTTCCATTTCTTATATGCCGGATATGGTGAAGAAGCCGGCGCTCCCGCTAATTGCATTTGGGCGCACAAATACGGATTTTGGCCGGCCCTTACGTATGGGAGAAAAAAATTGGATACGTATTCCTGCTCCCCGGAATTAAGAGGAAGTACAGGAACAAATATAACTTATATCGGGCCGATTTGCCACGAACTCTGCCATGTTTTCGGCGCTCCCGATTACTATGATACGGACGGAGAGGGAAATGGCGGCGATTTTACCGGCACGGGCAATTGGGATTTAATGGCTACCGGCAGTTGGAACAATGACGGCGCCACGCCCGCCCACATCAATATGTTTCAGAAAATGGGTTTCGGTTGGGTCAATCCGGTTGAACTGACTTTGCCACAGACCATAAAAGAGATGCCCAATTCGGCGGAAAATCCGGTGGCTTATGTAATCAAATCAACCAATCCCAACGAATATTATGTATTGGAAAACCGGCAAAAAACCGGATTTGATGCAGGTGTCCCGGGCGCCGGTTTACTTATTTATCATGTCAATTACAAAGCTTCGGATTTTTGGCAAAATACGGTTAACAACAAACATCCCCAAGGGGTTTACGTCGTTGCGGCCAATTCGACAAACGAAATTCCAACCGGCACTCCCGCTTCTTATGGTTTAATAAACAACGCCGGCTGTGCTTTTCCCGGAACAGGAATCCCCGCAAAAGCTGATTTTACAGACCAATCTGTTCCGTCTGCATTTCTTTGGAGTGGCGATAAATTGGGAAAAACGGTTACGAATATTACAAAAACCGGTAAATTCGTATCTTTTGATTTTATGTCCCCGGTATTGAATTTGAACCTGAAAGCGCAACTTGTAGAAGACAAAATCACGCTTACCTGGGAAAAACCGGCTTCTGAAAAGCAAATAACAGGATATAAGGTTTATTTTAATGATCAATTGGTCTTGCGGACTACCGGAACTGCTTATCGCAGAACAGTTACAGCAGAGGGAACCTATATTTTTGGCGTAAGCGTTTTATTTGAAAATGGAGAAGAATCGGCTGTTCAAGAGGTGGAAATAATTGTCAATTGGACTGCAATCAACCCAATCCAATCCAATCCGGCGCTTGTCTATCCCAATTCAATCAAACAAGGAGAAACGATCAACCTGGATATGGGAGATAATATAAGTAATGCCGGATTGTCTGTTTATACGCTCTCCGGTCAATTGGTTTTACAAAAACAAGTAAATACACAATACAGTCAACATATTATTGATTTACCGAAAGGTATTTATATTTTAAAAATTGAACACAATACGTCTGATCGGACAGACTTAACCCGCAACCTCCGGTTAATTGTTAATTAACATCAGTGCAATGCAGCAATGACGGAGTAGTAAAACTATAAAGAATATGAGAATTAGTTTTAACATAAACTTCCATACGATATGGGGGCAAGCGTTATACATTACCGGGTCTATCCCCGAATTGGGAAATTGGGATACGGCCGCCGCGAAAGAAATGCAACATACCGGAGACGGGAATTGGACTTTTGAACTCAACCTGCCGGATAGAGCTGTAAAAATGGATTACCGGTATTTCCTGAAATCCAATAACAAACTGACTTTCGAGGAATGGGATAAAAACCATTGCTTGACGATTACCCACCTGAATCAATCCTATTATTTGCTGGATTACTGGCAAAACCGGCCGCAAAATCTCGCCCGTTATTCTTCGGCATTCATCCAAAGTTGGTTTGCACACCCCTGCGACAAGTTTGAAAGGGTTGTCAAATCCAAACGGAAAATATTGCTTAAAGTGCTGGCTCCCTCGATAGCCAAAAACGAAAGCCTCGCCTTGTCGGGCAATCAGGAAGAAATGGGCAATTGGAATCCGGAAAAAATAGTGGTGATGGGCTGTGAGAAATTTCCCGAATGGTGGGTGGAATTCGATTCGGATCATGTTCACTATCCGATTGAATACAAGTTCTGTATCATCAATAACGACGATAAATCCATCGTCCGTTGGGAAAAAGGCGAAAACCGGAATCTGAATATCCCGTATTTGCAGGAAAATGAAACCGGTATCGTTTCCGGACTGCTGTTCCGGGAGGAAGAACCGGAATGGAAATGCGCGGGACTATCCATCCCCGTCTTTTCGTTGCGGACACAAAACAGTTTCGGAATCGGGGATTTTGGGGATTTATACCGCCTGATTGATTGGGTTAGATTGACCCATCAAAAGCTGATTCAGGTTTTGCCCGTCAATGACACCACGCTGACGCATACCTGGATGGATTCGTATCCCTACAATGTAATTTCTATTTTTGCCTTGCATCCGCTGTATATTAATTTAGAAGAAATGGGCGTGTTGAAAGATACGCAACGGAATGCTTTTTACAAGGAAAAACAACAGGAATTGAACCTGCTTTCCGCTGTGGATTATGAAGCAGTCGATCATCTGAAATGGGATTTCTTCCGGGAAATTTTTCAACAGGAAGGAGATGAAGTGCTGACTTCGCAGGAATTTGCCGTTTTCTTTGAGGAAAACAAAGATTGGCTAATTCCCTATTCCGCTTATTCTTATCTACGGGATAAATATCAAACGCCCGACTTTCGTCAATGGAAAGAACAGGCATTATACAATAAACAGCAGATTGAAAAACTTTGCCGGGCTGGTTCACCGGAATATCCGGCTATTTCCATTTATTACTATTTGCAATTTCATGCGCATCAACAGCTTACGAAAGTACGCAATCAAGCGCATCATCACGGGATTGTGTTGAAGGGCGATATTCCCATTGGGATTAGCCGCGAAAGTGTGGAGGCCTGGACGGAACCCGGTTATTTCAACACACACTTTCAGGCCGGCGCTCCCCCCGATGATTTTTCGGTAACCGGACAAAACTGGGGTTTCCCGACGTACAACTGGCCGGCGATGGAAGCAGACCGGTACAGTTGGTGGAAAAAACGGTTCCGTAAAATGACCGACTATTTCGATGCATACCGTATTGACCACATCCTGGGATTTTTCCGCATCTGGCAAATCCCGGAAGATTCCATTGAAGGATTGTTAGGTTATTTCAATCCGGCTTTGCCTTTTTCCATCGAAGAAATCGAAAATGGAGGCCTGCCATTCCGCGGGGAAGAATTTACCCGGGCGCATATCCATGAAAAATTCCTGCCGGAATTATTCGGGGAATATGTTTCCGAAGTAAAACAAATCTATTTGGATCGCCGGAATGCCGATCATTGGGCGCCGAAAAAGAAATGGGATACACAACGGAAAATACAAGCTTATTTTGCCGGAAAAGAGGATGAAAAAAACCAAACAATCCGGCGCGGGCTTTTTGCTCTTTGCAATGAAGTCCTGTTTATAGAAGATCCGGCAACCCCCGGTTGCTATCATCCCCGGATTTCGGCGTCCACTTCCTATATATATAAAGAATTGGATGCTTCCGATAAATATGCTTTTGATTATTTGTACTGGAATTATTTTTACCAGCGGCACAATGAATTTTGGAAAAAAGAAGCCTTGAAACATCTGGCGCCCTTAGTCAACTCTACCGGTATGCTGGTCTGCGGCGAAGACTTGGGAATGATTCCCCATTCGGTGCCGGAAGTAATGCACAAACTCCAGATACTCAGCCTCGAAATCGAGCGGATGCCCAAATCGCCGGACAGGGAATTTACCGATTTGCAGCACCTTCCTTATCTTTCCGTTTGCACGACTTCTACCCACGATATGCCGACCATTCGCGGTTGGTGGAAAGAAGACCGGGAAAAAACGCAACGTTACTACAATGCCGTATTGAAAAAAGAGGGCGCGGCTCCCGAAGATTGTACCCCCGAAATCTGCGAAGAAATCCTCCGCAATCATTTGGCGGCGCCGTCCATGCTGACGATTATTCCGGTTCAGGACTGGTTGTCAATCGATGTCCGGTTGCGCAATCCGGATGTGGATGTGGAGCGAATCAATGTGCCGGCACATCCGCGCCATTACTGGCAGTACCGGATGCATTTGACCATTGAAGATTTGTTGAAAGCGGAACAACTTAATGATAAAATAGGCAAATTAATATTAAAAACAAGAAAATAAAACCTTTTTGATTTATTCTGACATACTCTTTAACCGGATTATTTATTTATGACATTTTTTAGTTATTATCCATTATTTGGGATATAATTAGTCAAACAAATCCTATCCATACAAAAAATGAGATAATTCATTGATTGTTTTCTACTAAACCGAAAAACCTTAGGACTTTTCTATTGCTCTGAATAGATAGTTAATGTTGAAATTTACGAGGCATTAATTAACTAAAAAAACGATAATGATTTCATTTTCATTTAAAACAGTCTTTAGGAATTTTAAAAAATGGCGCAAAAAGGTTTTTACTTTTCCAAGAATAGGTCGCTCCGGCATTTTGGTAGATTTAGGAGGAAAGGATAAAGAATCAGCAAATAATTTTCCTCAATCCTGTATATTTAAATGAATAATTTTTACCTTTGTAGAAATTATGAAGAGATGTGAATAATAGCATAATTATAATTCCAACTTACAATGAAAAGGAGAATATCGAGAAGATTATCCGGAAAGTATTTTCATTATCCAAATCTTTCGACATCCTGATTATTGATGATGGTTCGCCGGATGGAACAGCCGTTATTGTAAAAAATTTGCAAACCGAATTTCCCAAACGCTTATTTATTATCGAACGGGAAGGAAAATTAGGTTTGGGAACGGCTTATATTGCCGGTTTCAAATGGGCTTTACAACAGAGTTATTCCTATATTTTTGAGATGGATGCGGATTTTTCCCACAATCCGGACGATTTAATCCGGTTATACAACGCTTGTGCGGAAGACGGCGCCGATGTTGCCATTGGCTCCCGTTATGTGAGTGGTGTGAACGTCGTTAACTGGCCCATGTCGAGAGTGCTCCTCTCCTACTTTGCGTCCAAATATGTCCAGTTGATTTCCGGGATGAAGATACACGATACCACCGCCGGTTTCAAGTGCTATCGTCGTGAAGTGTTGGAAACCATTGACTTGGATAACATCCGCTTCAAAGGATACGCTTTCCAGATTGAGATGAAATATACGGCTTACAAAAGCGGATTTATTTTGAAAGAAGTTCCCATTATCTTTATCAACCGCATAGAAGGGACTTCCAAGATGAACGGGGGAATTTTCAATGAAGCTTTCTTCGGGGTCATCCAATTGAAAGCCAAAAGCTTTTTACATAAATATCCTCAAAAGAAAATCAACCCATGATTCTTATTCAAAATGCAGAGTTAATCAATGAAGGAAAGTCATACAAAGCTTCCGTATTGATTGAAGGCGAGCGGATTAAAGAAATACAACCATCGGCTTCCGATTTCCGGTCTCCGGTTGCCGGTTTGCAAATAATTGATGCTGAAGGTTTGCTTTTGCTCCCCGGAATCATTGACGACCAGGTACATTTCCGTGAACCGGGTTTGACTCACAAGGGAGATATCCACAGCGAATCGCGGGCAGCCGTAGCCGGCGGAATAACTTCGTTCATGGATATGCCCAACACGATTCCGCAAACGACTACCGTAGAAGCGTTAAACGATAAATTTGACCGGGCGTCCAAAGAATCCTTGGCCAATTATACCTTTTTTATTGGCGCCACCAATGACAATTTGGACGAACTGAAAAAAAAGGAGGCCCGGCGGGCGGCTGCCGTAAAGGTATTTATGGGTTCTTCTACCGGTAACATGTTGGTGGACAATCCCAATGCCTTGGACAAAATATTTTCCGAAGTAAACAGTATCATTGCCGCTCATTGCGAAAGTGAAGCTATTATCCGCGCCAATATTGAAAAATACACAAACGCTTTCGGGCCGGATTTGGATATTTCCTTTCATTCCAAAATCCGGAGTTGCGAAGCGTGTTATGCTTCTTCGAGCCAAGCCGTTGCGTTGGCAAAAAAATACCAATCCCGGTTGCATCTCTTCCATTTGTCCACAGCCAAAGAAATGGAACTGTTGGAATCCAAACCATTGAAAGAAAAAAAGATAACAGGCGAAGTTTGTATTCATCATTTGTGGTTCACCGATGAAGATTACGCCCGTTTGGGAAACCGTATCAAATGGAATCCGTCCGTAAAAACAAAAGCCGACCGGGATGCGCTGCGGCAGGCATTGATTGACGGAAAAATAGATGTCATAGCTACAGACCACGCACCGCACACCTGGGAAGAAAAACAAGGTTCCTGCCTGAAAGCGGCTTCCGGCGGCCCGATGGTTCAACATGCTTTGCCGGCGATGCTCGAATTGTGCAGGCAAGGCGTTTTCACCAAAGAATTGGTCGTTGAAAAAATGGCGCACGCCCCGGCAGAATTGTTTCATCTGAAAGACCGGGGTTATATCCGCGAAGGCTATTACGCCGATTTGGTGCTGGTCGATCCCCATCAATCCTGGACGGTCAATAAAGAAAATTTACTATACAAATGCGGCTGGTCGCCTTTGGAAGGAACAACTTTTTCGCACAAAGTAGTGAAGACCTTTGTGAATGGCGCTCTCGTTTACGACAATGGGCGGTTTGAAGAAGATTTCCGGGGTAAGGAATTAAAACCCCTAAATCCCCTAAAGGGGACTTTGGGACAGTGATATTTTCAAAAGAGAAGGTTAACAATAATGATTTTATTTAAACAATAATGATAATCTGCACTCACTAAAGCCCCCTTTAGGGGGTTTGGGGGTGGTTGGGGGTCAATAAACGATAATAATGATACACACTCAGCAAAGTCCCCTTCAGGGGGTTGGAGGTAAAAATGTATATTCAGATATTAGTTTTGTTAATATGTTTTACGGAGCTTCTCCTATTCTTTTTGAATTTGCTAAAAGTAATAGAGAAAACCCGACTGATGCTGAGTCTTATTTATGGAATTATCTGTCTAAAAGCAACCAAAATGGTTTTCGTTTTAGGAGGCAACATCCGGTGAAATACTTTATTGCGGATTTTTATTGTCATAGAGCAAAGCTAATTATTGAAGTTGATGGAGGTTATCATGATATTCCTGAACAATATCAATACGATAGAAATAGAGATTATGAATTAGAGGAATTAGGAATTAAAGTACTCCATTTTACTAATGAGCAGATATTCAATACTATTGATAGTGTTTTAAAGACGATTAATAGTTTTTTAACCCCTAAATCCCCTAAAGGGGACTTTGGACAGTGATGTTTTCAAGAGAGCAGGGTTAACAATAATGATTTTATTTAAACAATAACGATAATACGCACTCACTAAAGCCCCCTTTAGGGGGTTTGGGGGTGGTTGAATTTATGATACAAATACACGATACGATTATTAGCCTGGATGTGCTGGAAGAATCCTTTTTATGCGATTTATCCGCTTGCAAAGGGATATGTTGTGTGGAAGGAGATTCCGGAGCGCCCGTGGAAGAAGCTGAAATCGCCCGATTGGAAGCCGTTTTACCGGCCGTTTGGGATGATTTAGCTCCGGAAGCCCGTGAAATAATTGAGAAGCAAGGTGTCGTATATTGGGATAAAGACGGCGATTGCGTCACTTCCATCATTGAAGGAAGTGATTGTGTCTTCACCTGTTATGATGAAAAAGGTTATTGCCGGTGCGCCATTGAAAAAGCCTGCCGGGAAGGCAAGACGGATTTTTACAAACCCGTTTCCTGCCATTTGTATCCCATTCGGGTAACCGAATACAAAGGATTTCGTGCAGTCAATTACCACCGTTGGAATGTCTGTCAGGCGTCTGTAATCTTAGGAAAAAAAGAAGGCATGAAAGTCTATCAATTCCTGAAAGAACCGTTGATTCGGAAATTCGGTGAAGAATGGTACAAATATCTTTGCCAGGTTGCCAAAGAATATTTATCTTTGTCGTAAAATTTGATGTTGATGCTCAAGCAACCGCTTTCCATATTGTTGATTTCTTCGCTTAGTATCCTGTTTCTGATACAGGTTATCCTGCCGCATCATCATCACGAAGGAATTCCCCATTTTGATTTGGAAGAAACACAATATCCTGTTCAGGAGGAAAATAATGCCCTTTGTCAGTTGGATCAACTGATGAGTGCAGTTTTGAAAACGGAAGAAAATTGCCATTGCCTTATTTGTTGCACCTCGCACGACCACGCAGACCTGCTTTTGCAAGCGGTTTTACTGACTTTTACGTATGATATTACGTCTTCGGAAAAAGAAGAAATACTCCCGCCTTATTTAAATAATTATCATCCGGCTTTTGCAAGCCGCAGCCTGAGCTTGCGGGCGCCTCCTGTTGTGTAAGAGAGTGTTCAAAAGTCTTTTGTCATTTTTATTTACACACAAATCATGAAAAAAATATATTTTATCATGGCGATCTGTGGGGTTACGCTCACAGCCTGCCATACATCTACGCATAAACATGAACCGGATCAGGAACCTCACGAACCTGAAAATCCGGATGCGGTTTATTTCAACCGGCAGCACCAATCGAAAATTGATTTTGCGATCGGTTTGCCCCTTGTCGAATCTTTCGGACAAGTCATCAAAACGACCGGACAAATAGAATCTTCGCAGGCGGATGAAATTCTCGTTCCGGCCAAAACATCCGGAATCGTGATTTTCAATAAAAATATCGTTGAAGGACAAGCTGTTAGCGCCGGACAAGAACTGTTTACTGTTTCCGGTTCGGGAATGGCCGAAAATAATTTACAAGTCCAACTTACGGAAGCGCAAGCCAATTACCGGAAAGCGGAAGCGGATTACCAACGCGCGAAGGAACTCTCTACAGATAAAATCATCTCCGAAAAAGAGTTTTTGGAAATCAAAAGCGCTTACGAAACCGCTCAAGCCATTTACAATAACCTGTATAAAAATTTCGCTTCCGGCGGGCAACGGGTTTCCGGGTCCATCTCCGGTTTTGTCAAACAATTGTTCGTTTCCAACGGGCAATATGTAGAAGCCGGCCAGCCATTGGTTTGTATTTCAAAGAACCAATCGCTCCTTCTCAGAGCTGATGTGCAAATGAAATACGCACAATTATTGCCTTTCATCGCGTCCGCCAATATCCGCAGCATGGACAAACAACGGATGTATTCGTTGTCCGAATTGAACGGCAAAATGCTCTCGTACGGTAAGTCGTTCAATGAATCAAACATGCTTCCGGTGACTTTCCGGATTGACAACAAAGGTGATTTCATTCCCGGCGGTTTTGTGGAAGTGTATATCAAAATCCAATCGGACCGGCCGGTGATGACTGTTCCAAATACTTCTATTACAGAGGAACAAGGCATTTATTTTGTATATGTGCAATTGACTCCCGAATCTTTCGAGAAACGGGAAATAACGATCGGAATGACCGACGGGATAAAAACCGAAATCCGTTCGGGTCTGGATACAAATGACCGGATAGTAACCCAAGGCGCCGTTTCAGTAAAACTGGCGCAATCGGCGGGAACATTAGACACCCACGCCGGACACCCCCATTAAAAATTAAAATAATGAAAGAAATGAAGATAATGAAAGAAATATTATTTTCATTTTCTTCATTTCTTTCATTTCTTTCATTTTAAAAGTTATGTTAAACAAGATTATAAGTTTTTCGCTTAACAATAAGTTATTCATATTGTTGGCATCCGTCTTGCTGATTATCTTCGGAACTTATACCGCAGAAAAGATGGATATTGACGTCTTCCCCGATTTGACGGCGCCCACTGTGGTGGTGATGACCGATGCGCAGGGAATGGCGACCGAAGAAGTGGAACGTTTGGTGACTTTTCCGGTCGAAACAGCTGTAAATGGCGCGACTGATGTGCGCCGGGTGCGTTCGTCTTCCATGCAAGGCTATTCCTTCGTTTGGGTGGAATTTGATTGGGGAACCGATATTTTCAAGGCGCGCCAAGTGGTTAGTGAAAAGATGGTTGCTTTATCCGGCGCCTTGCCGGAAGGCATTCAACCCGTTTTGGCGCCTCAATCCAGTGTGATGGGGGAAATCCTTTTCATCGGTCTGCAATCCGATTCCACTTCGATGATGGATTTACGAACCCTGGCCGAATGGACTGTCCGCCCGGTTATTTTGGCGACCGGCGGCGTTTCGCAAGTGACTATTCTCGGCGGAGATTACAAGCAATACCAGGTATTGGCCAATCCCCAACGGATGAAACAGTACGGCGTTACGTGGAATGAATTGGCTGCGGTTTGTTCCGGCATTTCGGAAAATTCCACCGGCGGAATCATCCGTGAATACGGCAACGAATACACGATTCGCGGAATGGCCCGCACCTCCAATTTGGAGGAATTGGGAAATTCATTTATTAAAATGAACGGCAAGCAACCGGTTTACCTGAGCGATGTGGCCGAAATAAAAATCGGCGCCGCCCTACCCATGGGGACAGCTTCGCAAAATGCCAAACCGGCCATCATCATTTCCGTTTCGAAACAACCCAATATCAACACATTAAATGTAACTCAAAATATTGAAAAAAATCTGGCGGAATTGCAACAAACGCTTCCTTCGGATGTGAAAAAGGATACGACCGTTTTTCGTCAAGCTGATTTTATCAATACTTCGGTCAATAATGTTTCCCGGGCGTTGATTGAAGGCGCTATTTTTGTGATTATTATCCTGTTCCTGTTTTTAGGAAATTTCCGGACAACGATTATTTCGGTGATTGCCATTCCCTTGTCCCTTTTGGGTTCAATCATTGTCCTGCACTTTTGGGGCATGAATATCAATACGATGAGTCTGGGAGGTATGTGTATTGCCATCGGCTCTCTGGTGGACGATGCGATTATTGATGTGGAAAATGTCTATAAGCGTTTGCGGCAGAACCGTCAAAAACCGGAAGCGGAACGAAAATCCGCTTACCAAATCGTTTTTGAAGCCTCGTATGAAATCCGCGCTTCGATTATCAATGCCACTTTGATTATTATTGTCGCTTTCATTCCCCTGTTTTTCCTTTCGGGAAT
>JAISKT010000352.1 GCA_031261295.1 Candidatus Symbiothrix sp.
TATTCAAACACATATTTTTTGGCAGAACCATAATTGGCTAAAGCACGAACAGCGACTGCTAATTCATCATTATTTGTTGTAACAGCACCCGAATCACCTAATGCTCCTAAGTTTTTACCGGGGTAAAAACTATTTCCGGCAGCATCCCCTAAATTTGCCGTTCTTTTTCGGGTACCATTCTTAAAATAATAATAAGCGCCCACAGCCTGTGCATTATCTTCAATAATTTTCAGATTATGTTTTTTTGCAATTGCTTCCAATTCTTCCGCCCAACAAGCACGACCATACAAATGTACCACCATTATGGCTTTTGTTTTCGGTGTAATCGCTTGTTCAATCAAAGAAATATCCAAATTGTACGTTTCAATATTGGGTTCCCCCAATACCGGTTTTAAACGGTTATCGGTAATTGCCAATATAGTCGCGATATAAGTATTTGCAGGTACAATAATTTCATCGCCTTCCTGCATCACACCCAACTCAACATAAGCTTTCAAAATCAGACGCAATGCATCCAAACCATTGGCACAAGCAATCGTATGTTTTGTACCAATGAAATCGCAAAACTGCTGTTCAAAGATTTTTACTTGTTCACCAAGCAAAAACCAACCCGAATCAATAACCTCTGCTGCCGCTTGCTTGAGTTCGGCAGCATATTGCGCGTTTATTTTTTGTAGATCAAGAAATTTTATCATCATGAGATTCCATTATAAACAGCATAACATTTTTTATTCAAATTACTTCGCATTTGTTCTATCGTATCTTTTCTTAAATTCTGTTTGATACTCACAAATGAATTCTCATCATAAGCAATTAGTTTCATCATCTTTGCCAATGCTGTTGGGAACACTTTTGCTTCTTCTACCAATTCATCACATAAATTAGACTGCAATGCTTGTGTCGGCGGAATATATTGAGCCAAATAGACTAATTGCTGAATGCATCTTGAATTTCCAATGGAATATTCCAATATATTGAGCATCAGAGCATCTAAAGTAGTGTTTAATGCCAATTCTGATAATCCAATTTTTATTTTTGGATTATCAGACATAACACTATAATCTGCACATAATTGAATAAGTAATCCTCCACCAATAGAGTGCCCAGTAGCTGCAATAATCAATGGTTTAGATAACGAAAATAAATTCAACAACAACCTATCAAAAGTTTCAAACAAGAATAAAAAGTCGGGATTTGACATTTCGAGTGCTTTAAGTCCAACACAAAAACTCCTATTCAATCCGGTAATAATTATTCCTTTTATTTGTATATCATTTTTTTCTTTGCTGATAATATCCGACAATTCTTTGATATCATCAACACCCAGCATATTACCTTTAGGAGCATCAAAAGAAATGACCCTAATGTTATTTTCTATTATTTCTTGTTTAATCATCTTTTTACATGTACGATCCGCCATTGATGTGTATTGTTTGCCCATTTATATAGGTCGCCTTATCACTTACAAGAAACTCAACGAGATCTGCAACCTCTTCTGGTTCTCCAAATCTGTGAGAAGGAATATTTTCTAAAATTTTATTTCTGTATTTTTCCGGTATCCTCTTCAGCATATCTGTTTGAATAGCTCCCGGAGCTATAGCATTTACCGTTATACCTTTACTGCCTAATTCCAATGCCAATGATTTTGTAAAACCAACAATTCCTGCCTTCGCAGCAGCATAATTTGATTTTCCAAAAGCACCGGTAAATCCTGCGATAGAGGTCACATTTACAACTCTTCCCCAATTGTTTTCGATCATTTGATCAACAAATTGGTGTGTAAAATAAAATATTGAATATAAATTAATATCTAATACATTTTTCCATTGCTGCCCGTTCATTTTTGTAAATACAGCATCATCATCATATCCGGCATTATTAATTAAAATATCAATTTTTTTAAATCGTTTTATTGTGTAATAGGCTAGTTTCGTAATTTTTTCTTCGTCTTGTAAATCACATTGTAGAGCAGATGTATTCACCCATTGGGACATGATGTGCTTGGCACCGGATTCATTTGTATTGTAAGTAAAAATAACATGCTCATATAGAGACGCCATTCGTTCTACTAAGGCTTTTCCGATACCTTTATCTCCGCCGGTTATTACAACTGTTTTATTTAGTTTCATACCAAATCATTGCCATTTTATAATTGCCGCTCCATACGTCCAACCGCTACCTACGGCTGCAAATAGAATATTATTCCCTTTTTTAATCAACCCCTTTCGATGTACTTCATCTAACAAGATAGGAATTGTTCCACCCGATGTATTCGCATAACGATCCATATTAGTCATTACTTTTTCAAAAGGAAGCCCTATTTGTTCAGCCGTTTTTTGAAGTATTTTTATACTTGGTTGATGAGGAATCATTAAATCAATATCATGTATTGTTAATCCTGTATCCTCCAATACTTGATTAATCGCTTTAGGCAACACTTTGATCGCAGAATCATATACTGCATGACCATTCATTTGAAAAAAATGCAATTTTTTCTCTATAATTTCTTGCGTTATTGGCAATTCGGATCCTCCGGCTGGTATTGTAAATCCAAACTTTTCATCGCTACTATCCGTATATAACCGATACGCTAAAAAGCCTTCGGTAACATTCGCAGAACTTAATATGGCTGCGCCTGATCCATCGCCAAAAAAAACAGCATCTCGCCGTGTCCAATCTGTAATTTTGGAAAATGTATCCGCTCCAATAACTAATATATTATTATATACGCCACTTGCAATGTATTGGGTAGCTACTGACATGGCAAATAAAAATCCACTACAAACAGCCGAAATATCAAAAGCAGCGGCATTATACGCTTTTATTTTATCTTGTACAATCGCAGCAGTAGAAGGGGCTTTCCTATCGGGTGTGGCAGTTGCAACAATTATTAATTCTATATCCGCAACCGATAATTGAGCATTTCCAATAGCTCTTAATGCTGAATTTGCAGCTAAATCACTTGTCGTTTGGTTAGTTGCAGCTATATGACGTTCTTTAATTCCAAGATTTTTTTGTATCCATTCGTCGTTTGTTTCAAGAATTGTTTCAAGATACTTATTGGTATAGACTGTATCCGGAACATAAGATCCTGTTCCTATTATTTTCACATTTCGTACTAATTGTCGCATGATATTTTTCTTTCTGTATATTTTACTTCTGTTTTAACTCCAAATAGTCTAAAACTGCATCAAAAATCTGTGCATCATTTTGCAAATTCGGATTGATTCCCGGATGGTATAATAAATCAACTTTACCACCAGGCTGAATAATTTCTCCCAATATTTGCCACCCAACTTTTTTATTGATGTGACAGATTGCTTTATTGGATTGAAGTTGAGATCCGGCAAGAGGTGCATTTGCTTTTTCAATATAATCGTTAATGATTTCTTGTCCGTATTTTTTCCCCCATTCCTCCTTTTGTATAGCCACAATAGGTGTATAAAATCCACCTCTGTCCCGAAGGACTAAGAATGCGACAAATTTACCTGGACGTTCAATTGGCTCGTAAAGAAATGTTTTCAATTCTTTTTTATTTTCATTCCACCATTCTTGTTGCGCCTCATAAGTACGATAGGGTAAAGGTTTAGTACTTAGCATATCAAGATTATCATTATAAATATGACGCATTAATTCAACTTGCCATGATTCTTGTACTGGAAAAGACCGCAACTGTTTCATATTTTTTTATACGTTAAAAATTCTTCATAACTCCGTATATAATCCGCCTCATCATATTTATGCGAAGCCAATACCAAGCAAATAGACCCAGAAGAAAAACCTTGCTCTGCCGCCCATATCCCCGGTGGAATATGCAACCCATAATAAGGACGGTTCAGCGTTACTGTACGTTTATTTTTACCGTCATCTAAAACGACTTCAAAACTTCCTCCAGCTGCAATTAAAAATTGATGACATTCGCTATGAGCATGTGCCCCTCGCGCTTCTCCCCCCGGTATGTCATAGAGATAAAATACTCGTTTTACTTCAAATGGCAAATTATCTTTCCCTTGTACCGGCGTTATATTTCCAGCTTCATTTTCGATACGAGGCATTTCTATAATAGAACAATCATATACTGTTTTTCTCGTCATATCTTCATTTCTTTTAAAAGAGAAAGGTCTCTGATATAATCATTTGCATCATATTTGGTAGATGAAAGTACTAACGCTAACGAATTGGTAGAAAAATTTTCCATTTGTCGCCAAATCATCGCCGGAATGTAAAGTCCATAATAGGAACGATTCAAATGATAAACTTTTT
>JAISKT010000072.1 GCA_031261295.1 Candidatus Symbiothrix sp.
AACACCTATTTTGTCGCTGGGTTTGTAAATCGGAATTTCCCGGCGTACCGGGGGATCGGCCAATTCATAAATATCGTGCATTCCGGCTAAATCTTTCGGATGATACTGATTTAATTCGATAATGATACGATCAGCCAAACGGGCTACCGTCGGTGCAATACCAACACCTGACGTCAAATAGATTTTGCCATCTTTCGTAATATCGCAGGCTTCGAGAATCGCCCAATTCGGTTTCGGAAGAAACCCGTAACGGATATATTGCTGTATTTCTGATAGATGCAAATCAAAATAATGGGCTTCCCGGTTGTTTAACTCCGTCCGCATATCCTTGTTCGATTGATAAGGAGAACGGAATTTAATGGCGTGTGCCCGAGCCAGACATCCGTCGATCGAATCGCCGGTCGAGGCGCCGGTGTAATAACCTACTTTAAAAGAATTTCCTTTTGCATGCTCTGCTTCCGCAATTTTTGCCAATTCTTTGGTAACTGCTTTAGGGCAACCGGCTGCCGTAAAGCCACTAAATCCGATTACATCGTTGTCTTTAATCAGGCGGGCAGCTTCTTCTGCCGTGATTATTTTATAGTTCATAATTATTGTGGATTAGATGAATTTTTTTCGACTGCAAAGGTACGATTTTTATTCGGAAGTTAAAAACAATAGACAGAAAAGGGGCGGTTATTCTAAAAAATTATTTGCGGATTTAAGGTTTTATTAAAAATTATCATTACCTTTGTGATATTATTTTAATATCATTTTAAACTTATAATCATTATGAAAACAAAAGAAGAAAAATTTACAGGCATGAAGTTACCGGGAATCCCTACGATCATTGCCTTTGGGCTTATTCTCTGTGCGCTTATCGCATTATTAATTTGGCTGATTGGGGCTAATTTAGGGAAAGCAACGACGGCTGCCTTTGTCATTTTAGACATTATTGTATTGGTAATTCTCTTATTTTCCACGAAAGGATTTTTACAGATTTTTCCCAACACGTCTTGTGTGATGATTTTCTTTGGAAAATACGAAGGATCCATCAAAGAAAACGGGTATTTCTGGGTAAATCCTTTTTATGTGAGGAACCGTTTATCTTTTCGCGCCAAGAATTTGGATTCGGAACCCATCAAGGTAAACGACAAAGCAGGAAATCCGGTAATGATCGGGCAAGTGGTTGTCTGGCGAATAGCTGATACTTACAAAGCCTCTTTTAATATAGACAACACTTCCCAAACACTCGCTAATTTTGTTAAAGTACAAAGTGATTCCGCTTTACGATATGTAACCGGCATGTATGCTTATGACAATAATTCGGAAAATGAGGAAGAAGTTACCTTGCGTTCGGGTGGAGAAGGCATCAACGATATTCTTGAAAAACAGTTGAATGAACGGTTGGCCATTGCCGGAATCGAAGTAGTGGAAGCCCGTGTTAATTATCTGGCTTACGCTCCGGAGATTGCCGCTGTTATGCTTCGCCGTCAGCAGGCTGATGCGATTATCAGCGCCCGTGAAAAAATCGTAGATGGCGCCGTAGGTATGGTTAAATTGGCTTTGAATAAACTTGCCGATGAAAACATCCTCGAATTAGACGATGACAAAAAAGCGGCCATGGTAACCAATTTATTGGTGGTGCTTTGTAGTGACGAACCGGCACAACCGGTAGTAAATTCAGGAACATTGTACAATTAAACAGCATAAACAGATGAGAAAAAAAGAGGTAACATTTCAAGAATCTCAAAAATTTGGTTTCTCATTTATACTTTTGACTATTGTCATTGCCATTCCTTTTATTTGTGGATTTATCCGGCAAATCATAATTGGAAAACCTTGGGGAAACAATCCAATGGGCGATATTACTTTAATTATTGTTACACTGCTTGTATTATCAGTTGCTGTTGCTTTCTTTTTTGCAAAAATGGAAACAATTGTCAACAATGAAGGTATTTATGTAAGGATATTTCCCCTGCAATTAAAATACAAATATTTTTCATGGGATGAAATAGAAAAAGCGTATATACGGAAATACCGACCGTTAGTAGAGTTTGGCGGATGGGGTATTCGTGCCGGATTTGGAACACTTGGGGGCGAAAAGGGATACAATATGTCCGGCAATATCGGTCTGCAATTAGTCCTTCTGAATGGAGAAAAGATATTGATCGGCACTCATAAACCGATGGAAATGAAAGAGATTCTGAGAGAATTAGGGATGTTGACAGAATAAACATTTTATGTCTAAAGAAACAGGAAATAAAACCAAAAGTTTCGTATTGCGCATTGATACGGAAACGATGAATGTGATCGAAAAATGGGCGGGCGACGAATTTCGCAGCGTCAACGGGCAGATATTGTATTTGCTCGACCAAGCGCTGAAGAAAAACGGGCGCTTGCCCAAAAAGAAAGAACAAAAACCGGAATAGCTGCTGCCAATTACTAAAACTGGAAATAAATAAAGGTCTGCAAGTCGGCAGAAATAAATTGATAGATGATAAATATACACACAACTACCACCAAGGCCATGGGAATGAGCGGCAACTTGGCAAAAGAAATCCGGTAGCGTCTTTTCCAATTTTCGGGCAACCAATGGATAATCAGACCGATTATTATCAACGAAAAAATACCGCGATATTCGTAAATCATGCTGCCGATTTGAGAGAAGTTCCATTTACCGCCAATTTGGTTGACCATGTTTTTAGCGGTGTTCCAAGCCGTTTGATTCGCATCGGCAGGATTCAAATTGGAACCGGCACGAAAAAACAAACGGGTGAAGGAGATGAAAACAAAAGTCTGCAAAACCGCCCAGCACATTTCTAAGTAACTGAAACTCTTTTTTCCTTCAAAATAATTGTATATTAAACGGATAAATGTGGCGCCAAATAGAATGGCAACCCACGTCAAACCGATTTTAAATACGGGATAATCAAATTTCCATACCAAACCGGCAAAAAGGAGTGTAAAGGTGCCCAGAATGGAAGTCCTGAAATACACGTTTTTGTCCCGCCAAAATTTAAAAGTCACAATTCCCAAGCCGTTCAGTCCACCCCAAATCACAAAATTCCAACTTGCACCGTGCCACAATCCACCCAGAAGCATGGTATTCATCAAATTGAGATTGGTTTCCGTTTTCCGCTTCTTATCGGGTTGAAAATAAAGCCTTGCCGCTATCAGCGCAGCCACAAGGAGAATTACCAGCGCCACCCAAATACTTCCGGATAAAATAACAGCTATCAACGCAATCGAAATAATGCAACAATAAGTAGCGAAAGTCGCATTCCGGTTTCCACCCATGGAAATATACAAATAATCCTGCAACCACTTGGAGAGGGAAATATGCCACCGTTTCCAGAAGTTACCCGGATTGGTCGCCTTATAAGGCGAATTGAAATTCTTCGGCAAATAAAATCCCATCAGCATGGCCACCCCGATGGCAATGTCGGTATAACCCGAAAAATCAGCGTAAACTTGCAAAGAGTATCCGAAAAGGGCAAACAAGTTTTCAAACCCCGAATACATGCCGGGATTGTCAAAAACACGGTCCACAAAATTCACCGCAATATAGTCGCTAAGGATAATTTTCTTCGCTAAACCGTTCACTATCCAAAAGACAGCTATGCCAAACTGTCGGCGAGACAGAAAATATTTTTTGTATATCTGGGGTATAAATTCATTGGCACGCACAATCGGCCCGGCAACCAATTGCGGGAAAAAACTCACATAAAATGCAAAATTAAAGATATTATTTACCGGTGCAACTTTTTTTCTGAACACATCTATTATGTAACTGATATTCTGAAATGTATAAAAAGAAATTCCCACCGGCAACATAATATTGCCGACATCGAAACGCTGACTTCCGCTCATAACATTT
>JAISKT010000085.1 GCA_031261295.1 Candidatus Symbiothrix sp.
TATTATGCGATTGGGTTTAATCTTGCGATGATTTTTGAATTGTTAATCATTTTCGTCAATCTTTCTTGGTATGTGATGATTTATAAATACAATTATGAAGAAATAAAACTAACTGCAAAATTTTATTTCAATATAATGGCAATTCTTTTTTTTCCGCTTGGGGCAATTTCATTTAAAGAAGATATTCTAACAATGTATGTGTATTATGCCATGCTGCCTTTAGGTTATTTTTTGTTTTATTCCTTTCAATCAACAATTAAATGGACTGCATATATGGTAATCCTGGTGTTTGCCTCTATCATCGTTTCCTATTATGTAGATTATTCGTTTGTCTTTGAAGATAGATATATAAAAATAACGAATGTGGTAAATATCTGTATATTTGTAGCCATGCTGTTGTTCTATTTTTCCTTTTTTAAATCTACGTTGAATAGAAACGATTTGCTTCAAGAGATTCATCATAATGATGAACAGGGCGAGAATCACGCAGAAGTCGTGTCGGAGGATGAAAATAAAGAAAAATACACGAAACTGTATGGTGAAATTATTGCATATTTTGAAACACACAGACCTTATACATCAAGCGATTTCAGGATAACGTTACTTGCAGATAAACTGAATTCAAATAATACATATATCTGCAAAGCGATAAGTGAATGTTCAGGATTGAATTTTAACAGTTTGGTCAATAAATACAGAATTGAATACGCTAAGCAAATGATAAGAGAAGGTTATCTTGACAAATTCTCAATGACACACATTTATACAAAGGCAGGATTCAAATATCAAAGTACGTTCAATGAAATTTTTAAGAAAATGGAAAATATTACGCCTCGTGAATATTTGAAAAATTTATAATTATAAAGTCAATTAATTTTATCGGAAATCAAAATTTTATTTTTTTTAGTCATTAAATGTCAGCAATTTATAAACTATTTGTAAATATTGTAATTTTTTTGAAAAAAGAAAACCATTTTATCATAAATGGTTAAAGGCATAAATTAAACCCCTATTTTTGCGCTTGAAAAATTAATAAAATTAAAAAAAAATGATTATGTATAAAGTTAAATTCATTATTTTGCTATTTGTTATTACTGTATTTGGAAGCATGTCACAAGTTGGTATTCAAACTAATAACCCTAATCCGAACTCCGTTTTTGAAGTGGTATCGCCCGACAGCACAAAAGGAGTAATGATACCGCGTATGACGGAGGCGCAAAGAAACGCCATCAGCGTAGTTCATGTGCGCGACAATTCGTTGATGATTTATAACATAGATGAGGATTGTTACAATTATTATTCCAAAACCGAAAGCGAATGGAAAAGTGTTTGCGGCTCGTTGGGTAAATCTGTCATTGAATTGCCTAACGGTTGTTCTGACATAGAAGTTTTTGGCGCTTACGTTCAGAATAATTCGTTAGAGACGTCCCATTTTCTGCGCATTAATGTTAATGTGATAAAGGCGGGGTCTTATGTCATTATCGGACAGACGACGAACGGATACGGTTTCAGTGCATCCGGCACTTTTCTTGCAACAGGAACGCAAACCGTGATGGTATTCGGACAAGGCAAACCTCAAAATGCAAATGCATCTCCCGGAGACTTGCTCACCTTGACTTTAAACGGGGTGGACAGTGGATGTAACTCTATACGTATCATAGTTGCTCCGCCCACAGCCGAATATTCAATGACTTGCGGTAGCATTACGCCTCACGGAGCTTACTTGAAAGGTGTTGCTTTGGGAGCAGGAAACACGATTACGTTGCGCGTGGAAGTAACGGATATTTCTACCGGCGGCTCATGGGCAATTACTTCCAATACGGTGGACGGCATTTCTTTCAGAGGCTCAGGCAACTTTACTTCAACAGGCGATAATACGGTAACTTTGTATGGATACGGTACGCCGACTTCTCGCGAACCGAAAATCCTTACATTTACATCAAACAGTCGCAGCGGTTCAGCCACTTGTCAGGGTACGGTTATAATGGCAATTGCCCAAAAACGTATTGCTTGTGTTACAACTTATGCCAACACTTGCGGATATAATTGGGCGACTCCTACAAGTACTTTATCGCACCAAATGCTTACTGCACAAGGTAATTATGGACAACAGAACAATAGTGTTATTAAATTCGAAGGATTTACTTTTGAAAACTTAAACGGCGTCTCGGATGCAAATCTTATAAATCTGTTTAACCGCACAACCAATATACCCGATATAGTGGTTACAGGATATGCGTGGACTTCGACAAACGACGCTGTGGCAGACGCCATGCTGAAATATATGGCAAAAGGCGGCGTAGTAATCCTTTATGCCGAAGCGCCAAGTACGGTTGCACGTCTGATGAACACTATTATGGGAACTAATGGTAGCATCACAACCCGGTCTATCAATGCCGCCGGCGCTTTGTATCATCTTGCAAGCAAGCCGGGAGACCCGATTATTGACGGACCTTTCGGTTATATTGGTGATTTATATATAGGCGAAGACGCTTCTTCAACTGTCGGTATCAGCAATTTGCCTTCGGGAGAAATTACGGTATATGCATACGGACAGGATTTTTCGAGTGTGGCGACATCGCCCGCTGGCGCTACTAC
>JAISKT010000122.1 GCA_031261295.1 Candidatus Symbiothrix sp.
TTCTATTTTAACAAACTTAAAATTAAAAGAATCGACGAATATATTATTAAATTTTCGTTAGGAGGCACAAGCACTAAAAGTTACACAAGCAGACTTCAAACAAGCGCAAAAGCACAAATCAAGGACTGCTGGAAAATCAACGGGCAAAATCCGCCTAAAGGAATTATCTATTTAAAATTAATCCGGAAAATCAAACAATTCGTATTAGCATTATTTATTCATTAATATGGCAAGCACTACCTATAAGTTATTGAAAACCATTGGATTTAATTATTCTGAAACAGAATATGGAGATATTTCTTTATGGAAAGTAATAAAGAAAACATTTATTACCATGAAAAATGCTATATTGTTAGGGTGGTTTATGGAATCAGCATTGTTGTCTCCTATTTTACCTCGGTTCTTGCGTCCTAAGATATTGACATGGATAGGTTGCAAAATGGGAAAAAATATATTTATAGGAGCATCCGTGACTGTTGATTCCGGACATGCAGATTTGATTGAAATGGAAGACCATGTACATATTGCAGGGCATTCTATTCTTTTATGTCATCAAAGAGATCTTAGCCATTACTGTGTTGGCGATGATTACGCAAAATTAGGCTATAAATTAGGGAAAATTACCTTGAAAAAAGGTTGTTTGGTTGGAACAAACTGTATGATTATGCCCGGAGTAACTATAGGTGAGGGTGCAATCGTTGGAGCATTTTCTCTTGTAACCAAAGACATACCCGCTTGGACTATAGCCACAGGTAGACCTGCAAAAGTAGTGAAGCAAATTCAAAAAAAGACAAATTGATGCATATACTTACTTTTGACATCGAAGATTGGTGGATATATGATTTTTATAAAGTTGGCGACAAAAGAGATTACCTCCCTCGTCTTAATAAATATCTGAATGATATATTGGATGTTTTGGACGAAAAAGAATTTCAGGCTACCTTTTTTTGTTTAGGAATAATAGCCAGAGAATTTCCGGAAATAATAAAATTAATTGATAATAGAGGACATCAAATCGCTTGTCATTCAGATATTCATGCTTTTTTGCAAGATAAAGATCCGGAATTTTTCTATCAAGATACTAAAAACGCAATAGACAGTTTGGAACAAGTGATTGGAAAGAAAGTCATAGCCTATCGAGCGCCGGCATTTTCTTTTACCGAGAAAAATAAATGGACATTTGAAATATTATATGAATTAGGGATAGAACAAGATTGTTCCATCTATCCCGCTCATAGAAGTTTTGGCGGATTTTCCTCTTTTAAGGAGGATAAGCCGGTTCTTATCCAATATAATAACGCGATTATAAAAGAATTTCCCATGTCTTTGACATCTATTGCCGGAAAAGAAATAGCTTATTCCGGCGGTGGATATTTCAGATTATTGCCTTATTCGTTTATAAAAAAAACAATGCAGAAAAATGATTATGTTATTACTTATTTTCATTTAAGGGATTTTGATTATATACAAAAACGAGTAGATTGGAAACGCTATATTCAATCTTATTATGGATTAAAAGGAGCTTATAACAAATTTCTGTGCTTATTGAATGATTTCATGTTCATAAATTTGAAACAAGCTTCAGAAACAATAAATTGGAATTGTGTTTCATCGTATAAGTTATAATAGAGATTAAAAATGTATAGAATTTTTTTAAAACACATACTTGATTTTATACTATCTCTATCCGGCTTTATTATCCTGTTACCACTATTTATTCTCATTGTCTTGTTTTTATTGATTACAAACAATGGCAAGCCTTTCTTCTTTCAACGACGTCCCGGAAAAAATGCTAAAATATTCAAGGTAATCAAATTCAAAACCATGAATGATAAAAAAGATATTCATGGAAATCTATTACCTGATTCCGAACGCTTAACTCCAATCGGAAATTTTATTCGTAAAACTTCTTTGGATGAAATACCGCAGTTGATTAATGTGATAAAAGGCGATATGAGTTTAGTTGGCCCCCGTCCTTTATTAATTGAATATTTGTCTTTGTATAATACAGAACAAAAACGGAGACATGAGGTGCGCCCCGGAATTACCGGATGGGCACAAGTAAACGGGCGAAATGCGATATCCTGGCCGGAAAAATTTCAATTGGATGTTTGGTATGTTGATCATATCTCTTTTGCATTGGACGTGAAGATATTGTATGTGACTGTTCTAAAAGTGTTTAAATCGGAGGGAATTACATCCCAAAACAGCGTTAGCATGGAACGATTTGAAGGAAATAAATGAAAAATCTTGCAATATATGGCGGTGGAGGTTATGGACGTGAAATTGCCTGTTTAATAAATGCAATTAATAATCAAGAACCGCAATGGAATATAATTGGTTTTTTTGATGATGGATTACCCATTGGTCATAAAAATACTTATGGAGTAATTTTAGGGGGAATTTCAGAACTTAATTCTTTTCCAAATGAACTTTCATTAGTTATGGCTATAAGTAATTCCAAAATTCTTGACACCCTCATCCCTAAAATAACGAATCCCCAAGTTAGTTTTCCGAATATAATTGCTCCGGATACATTATTTTTAGACAAAACGACTGTTTGTATGGGATATGGAAATGTTATTGGATTTAAGTCGGTAATTAGCTGCAATGTTAGAATAGGTAACTTTAACAGACTAAATGTGAATGTATTTTTAGGGCATGATGTTATTATAGGCAATCATAATATGTTTAATCCTTCTACACGTATTTCGGGCGAAGTAATTATTGGAGATTGTAATTTTTTTGGAGTAAATTGTATTGTTTTACAACAAAAAAATATTGGTAATCATGTAACCATAGGAACGAATAGTGTAATAATAAAAAAAACAAAAGATAATACAACTTATATAGGTAATCCTGCAATAGAATTAAAATATTAATTAAAATTAAAATCAAATGGAATTAAATGATTTTGTAAAAAATTTTGCATCGCAATTTGAAGAAACAGATAGTAGTGTATTTTCTCCTGAAACCTCATTTAAAGATTTGGAAGAATGGTCATCATTAACGGCATTATCAATCATTGCTATGGTAGATGAAGAATACAACGTGAAGATAAAAGGGGAAGATATTCGAAATTCTGCCACTATCGAAGATTTGTACACGATTGTAAAATCAAGACTCTGATGGCTCTTTTTTCAATCAAAAATGTGGAGATAAAAGGTATTGCTTGCTGTGTTCCAAGCAAGGAGGAAAAGAATAGTGATATTTCTTTCCTTTCAAAAGAAGAAAAAGAAAAGTTAATTGCTTCAACCGGAATTGAAAATCGTCGTATTTCAACAAAAGCCATTTGTTCATCTGATTTATGTGTGGCGGCAGCAGAAAAGTTAATAAAAGATATCCAATGGAATAAAGATGAAATTGAAGTACTGATATTTGTTACCCAAACTCCCGATTATATTTTGCCCGCAACATCTTGTATATTACAAGACCGGTTAGGTTTGAAAGAATCTTGTTATACTTTGGACATATCTTTGGGTTGTTCCGGTTGGGTATATGGATTATCGACTCTTGCTTCTTTGTTGTCTGCAACTGGAATGAAAAAAAGTATTTTATTAGCTGGAGATACTGTGTCAAAGTTATGTTCTGATTCTGACAAAAGCTCATTTCCACTCTTTGGGGATGCCGGAACGGCAACAGCCATAGAATTTAGAGAAGGAGCGAAAGGCTTTCATTTTCATACAGGGAGTGATGGAAGTGGCTTTGAGACAATCATTGTTCCGGATGGAGGATATAGAAATACAGCAAACAGAGACTCATTCAAAGAAGAAGAAATCTCGGATGGAATCAAGCGATCCAAATTAAATCTAATACTGGAGGGAATGGATATTTTTACATTTGGAATATCAAAAGCTCCTGAAAGTGTCAATAAATTGATTGAGCATTTCAGTTTGGATAAAGAAAAGATTGATTATTTTGTGTTTCATCAAGCCAATTTATTTATGAATGAGAAGATTCGTAAAAAGTTAAAATTACCGGAAGAAAAAGTTCCTTATTCATTGAGAAATTTTGGGAATACGTCTTCCGCCACTATACCATTAACCATCGTTACCGAATTGAAAAACAATCTGATAAATTTCAAAAAAGAAATTATTGCCTGCGGGTTTGGAGTCGGGTTGTCTTGGGGAAGTGTTTATCTTATTGCGGATAATATTGTTTGTTCAGATTTATTAGAAATATGAAAATGTATAATCCGTTTTCATTAGATGGGAAAACGATATTAGTGACCGGTGCTTCTTCCGGAATCGGTCGAGCTATAGCTATAGAATGTTCCAAGATGGGCGCGACCATTATTATGACGGCTCGCAATGAAGAAAGGTTGAATGAGACTTTATCTTTAATGTTCAATCAAACCACTCATAAGTTTATTTTAGCAGACTTATCTAATGAAAAAGATATTGTGAATATTGTTGAATCTATCGCTAATAAATTAGATGGAATAGTTCAATGTGCTGGTTTTACAATTCCTAAACCATTTCAATTTCTTTCAAAAGAGAATATTCATGATGTAATGGGTGTTAATTTTGAAGCGCCGGTGTTACTTACTCAATTACTCTTAAAAAAGAAAAAGATTGCAAATCCATCTTCTGTTGTTTTCATATCTTCTATATCAGGTGTCTTGTGTTCTTATATTGCCGGAAGTATCTATTCGGCATCAAAAGGTGCAATTAATGGAATTGTAAAAAGTTTAGCCATTGAATTAGCTGCTAAAGGAATAAGGGTAAATTCTGTGAATCCGGGTATGATAAACACCAACATTTTAGAATCCGGAATTATCACAGAAGAACAATTGCAGGAAGATATGAAAAAATATCCTCTCAAAAGATACGGAAATCCGGAAGAAGTGGCTCATGCGGTTATTTATTTGTTGTCTGATGCAAGTGGTTGGGTTACAGGCAGTAATCTTGTAATTGACGGAGGCTACACATTATTATAAATTATGAAAGCATATATCAAAGCAATATCAATCTGTAAAATAAAAAGCCAGTAATCTGTAAAACACAATATCTTAAATTTGTAAAGCAAAACTCCTTAAATTTGTAAAATAAACTGCCTTAATTTTGTAAAGTGAAATATTTGCATTACTTTTGTACATTCATTTTAAAACATTAAAATAATGTATAATAGACGAATCATAGAGGGCGAATTAGAGCGTAAATTGAATGCTTCAGGCGCTGTACTTATACGCGGACCAAAGTCGTGCGGAAAAACAGAAACTGCAAAACAGTTTGCAAAGAGTGTATTGGAAGTTGACAGAGACAGTCAAGTTCCTGTAATTATGGCAACTAACCCCAATCTGCTCCTCGCAGGCGATACTCCGCGTTTGATTGATGAATGGCAGGAGCAGCCAACAATTTGGAACTACATTCGCCACGAAGTAGATGACCGCAAAGCGAAAGGACAGTTTATACTCACAGGTTCGTCAAACCCGAATGATAATGTGCGATTACACAGTGGTGCAGGCAGATTTACCATTATTGAAATGAATACGATGACTTGGCGTGAAATGGGATTTTCCGATGGTTCGTTCAGTATGGCGGATTTATTGCAAGGCAACAAAATTGACGCTTTCCACGAAGCCGTTTCGCTTGAATTTATTATTGATCGCCTGATTATCGGCGGATTTCCTGCATTGCTCGGAACAAGTATTGCCGAAGCAAGCGATATAAATAATGCTTACATTGATTTGCTTGCAGAAGTTGATATGAGTAGAGTGTCAGAGATTAAAAGAGACCCGATAAAAGTGCGGGCCTTACTTCGCTCGCTTGCGCGAAATACTGCTACGC
>JAISKT010000151.1 GCA_031261295.1 Candidatus Symbiothrix sp.
CACGATAAATCAAAGCATAAGCATCTAACAAAAACAGTTTCATAATAAAATAGCATAAAATTGAAACGTAAAGGTATAAAAAAAAATATTATTTTTATCTTTGCACTTCAATTGAAATCAGGAAATGGAAAGAAATAAAACCATTTTCAACTTTCAATTTTCAATTTTCAACTTATGGAAAATATCACTCAACCTGTACAAAAAGAATTGGTAGCATTCGACAAGCTTTACTTGGAAGCCTTAAATGGTCATATCAATGATTTTCAATTTATGCTTGATTTCGTTTCCAATAAAAAAGGGAAACGCATCCGGCCGCTCATTCTTATTTTGTCGGCGAAACTGTGCGGGGAAATCACTCCCAAGACATTGGAATATGCAGTTATTCTCGAATTATTGCATACGGCTACGTTAATTCACGACGACGTGGTAGATAATACCAAGGAGCGGCGCGGGCAACCGTCTGTCATGGCCCAATACGACAACCGGGCGGCGGTCCTGCTGGGCGATTATATTCTTTCGCAAGCCATCGTTCACGGAGTGGGAACAGAAAACCTGCAAATCCTCAAAATAATGGCCAATTTGGCGCAAAATCTGTCCGAAGGCGAATTGACACAATTAATATCTTCTTCGGAGAATATTATAGATGAAAAGCGGTATTTTGATGTTATTTGGAAAAAGACGGCTGTTCTTCTTTCGTCCTGTTCGGAAATGGGCGCTTTGTCGGTAAATGCCGGTACGGAAAAAACGAATATTTTACGATCAATTGGGGAAAATTTGGGTATTTGTTTCCAACTGAAAGATGATATTTTCGACTATTTTGAACAAGGAGAATTAGGCAAACCGACAGGAAATGATATCCGGGAAGGAAAAATTACCTTACCGCTGATTTATGCACTACAAACAGCTCCCAAAGAAAAATCCGAACCGATGCTATCGCTCATCCAACAGCAGGATTTCACACCGGGTACTATCCGGCAACTCATTGATTTTGCCAAGGAATACGAAGGCATTGAATACGCTCAAACAAAAATGCAGGAGATAAAAGAAAAGACGATGGCGCTATTGAATGAATTTCCGGATTCGGAAGTCAAAACGGCGATGATCAATCTAATCAATTATATTATTGAGCGGAAGAAATAATTTGGTCAATATAAAACTAAATCGTATATTTGTAATTATTTCATATAAATAGCATTATGATAACATTGCAAGAAAAAACAGCCGGAACAAGTAACATGGAACTTCCATACGGAGTAGAACTTGACGAGAAAGGTTATCCTGTTGGAATAACCGTAGAAGAATGGTTTGATAAATTGGATAGAAAACTAATCAACCACTATGGTGAAGAATACCGCAAATTGGCAAATACAAGGCGTGCTTCCTGGAACAAAAAATCTTTAGGTCATTTTGATTTTCTATAATATTTTTTGACTATGAAAAACTATACGATTCGTCTTTCGACTGAAGCAGAGGAAGATATTGACAATTTATATGATTATATTGCGAATGAGCTTATGTTGCCATTTACTGCTGACAAATATGTCGGAGGAATTTTTGAAACTATTGAAAAACTATCTGTTTATGGAGGTTCTATTCCTATTAACCAACGGCAATATCTTCAAGTAAATTATGGCCCCGGTGCTCGTACTGTTACCTACAAAAAAATGACAATTGTCTTTAATGTGATTAGAAATGCTATATTTATCCGGCGGATTATGCCCGGTAGCATGGTGCTGTAATGTAGGCCCGTTTACTATTTTTTCAGCCGGCTGTTGATTTTCAAGCAAATCGCCAATCCCAACAATCCGCCGATTCCATCGAACAAAAAGTCCATCCAATCCCCTGTGCGATTTGTAGTAAAATACTCTTGTATTATTTCGATAAGTCCGCTAAAAACGACAGGAAAAAGAAAGGATCCTAAAACAAGGCGTTGATAACTGATCCGTCTCCTGCAATATTTTGTATTATCAAAAAACACGACTCCCGACAATCCCAAAAACATCAATAAATGAACTATTTTATCAAAATTAGTCATTGGAACAGACGGCAGCGGCGCTGTATTCATAAAGCAAAGAATTAGTATAATTATACTCAATGATATGGTTATCCCGTATTTTTTGATTTCGTTCATTAGTTTCATTCGTTCTTTTTTATTTAAATTTCTTTTAATAGATTATCTGCCAAACTGCTGGCGCCTATTCTAAAATACTCCGGCGTCAACCATTCTTTTCCCAACATTTCTTTTACAATGGTATAATATTGAACAGCTTCCGCAGCTGTGCGAACACCTCCCGACACTTTTATACCCACCTTCTGATTATGCAGTTTATTGTATTCTTTGATGGCTTCACACATCACATAAACGGCTTCGGGAGTCGCTCCCGGATAGACTTTTCCGGTAGAGGTTTTAATAAAATCAGCGCCGGAATAAATCGATAAAATGGCTGCTTTTTTGATATTGGAGGCTGTCTTCAAAAGCCCGGTTTCCAAAATGACTTTCAACTGCGATTCTCTACAAGCGTCTTTCAGTTCGGTTATTTCTTCACAAACTTCCCGGATATTATGATCTAAAAATTCGCCGCAATTAAATACAATATCAATCTCGTCGGCGCCATCTTTCACAGCCAAAGAAACCTCGGCAATTTTCACTTCAATAAACGTCTGGGAAGAAGGAAAACCTCCGGCTACCGAAGCGATTTTGACATCCGCCCGCAAGGCTTCCGCCACCGTCTGAACGAAATTAGGATAAACGCAAATAGCCGCTACATTTTCCATATCGGAACGCGCGCCGTCAAAATCATTGACTTTTTCAACAAATTTCCAAATACTTTCCTTTGAATCTTCTGAGCCTAAAGAAGTTAAGTCAATACAGGAATACAAAAATTTCAATACTTCCGGGGTATTGTTTGCCGCTGCTTTTTCAATGATTTTGGAAACTTTTTCTTTTACATCCTTGTCTTGCAAATTCAAATTAAATTTGGCAAGCGCCTCTTCATACCTATTCATAATTATTTCAATTTATCATTATTTTTATGTCTGTCCTTATCTCTTAACGTCTTTTTTTGAATATTGTTTTCAAAAGCCTGCGTCAAATCAACTCCGGTTTGATTGGCTAAACAGAGAAGCACCCAAAGTACATCGGCCATTTCATCGGCTAAATTCTTATTTAAATCCGTTTCTTTGAACGATTGATCGCCATACGTCCGGGCCATCACCCGCGCCAACTCTCCCACTTCTTCCGTAAGAATAGCCATATTGGTCAGTTCCGAAAAATAACGGACACCATACGTCTTAATCCATTCATCTACTGTATTTTGCGCTTCCTGAATTGTCATTTTCTATTGATTTACCTATTTATAGCTTACAAAGATACAACTTATTCTTTATTTTTAGAATCAATGAGAATGGTTACAGGCCCGTCATTGATTAATTCAACTCGCATATCGGCGCCAAATTCTCCGGTTTGTATCTCTTTATTCAATGCCTGAGTGAGATCCAAACAAAATTTTTCATACAAGGGAACAGCCACATCCGGTTTGGCCGCTTTTATATAAGAAGGCCGGTTCCCCTTTTTTGTAGATGCGTACAAGGTAAATTGACTCACGCAAAGCAATTCTCCATCCATCTCCAAAATGGAGCGATTCATCACGCCCTTTTCATCGTCAAAGATACGAAAATGAGTAATTTTTTTCACCAAAAAATCAATATCTTCCTGATTATCAGCATCTTCAATACCCAACAAAACCAACAGCCCCTCTCCTATCGACGATTTTAACCGATCATCCATACGGACAGATGCTTTAGCTACCCTTTGAATTACAACCCGCATACGTATTAGAGTTAAGAACTAAAAACTAAGAACTAAAAACTAAAAGTTGCGCGAAGCGTGGAGGCTGGCGCAAGCTAACTTTTAGTTTTTAGTTCTTAGTTTTTAGTTCTCGTATAATTATTTCTGCTTTATTTTTTCCGATTAATTCGGCGATTTCTTCTTCCGGCGCTTCTTTTATGCGCTTCAGGCTTTTATATTTCTTCAATAATTTTTCTTTGATTACCGGGCCAATTCCTTTTATAACATCCAACTCGGAAGCAACTTGCTGTTTACTTCGTTTACTTCGATGAAAGGTGATCCCAAACCGGTGGGCTTCATCGCGCAATTGCTGGATCAGTTTCAATGCTTCCGAATTTTTATCCAGATACAAAGGAATCGGATCATTGGGAAAATAAATTTCCTCCAACCGTTTGGCAATACCCACAATCGCGACTTGCCCGTAAATACCCAAATCTTTCAAGGCATCCGTAGCTGCATGCAATTGTCCTTTTCCTCCATCGACCACAATCAATTGCGGAAAGGATTGATTTTCTTCCGACAATCGATGGTAACGGCGATAAACGGTTTCATACATGGACTTGAAATCATCAGGCCCGACTACTGTCTTTATATTGAAATGCCGATAATCTTTTTTCGATGGTTTGGCCTTTTTGAATACCACACAAGAAGAAACCGGATTGGTTCCCTGGATATTCGAGTTATCAAAACATTCGATATGCACCGGCAATTCTTTTAAATGCAAATCATCCTGAAGCGTTTTAAGAATGCGCGTGGAACGTTGCTCCGGATTCAATTTTTCGGCTTGCTTCAATTGATCCACCTTATATTGCCGGACATTCTTTTCCGATAATTCCAATAGTTTCTTCTTCTCCCCTCTTTTCGGAACTAAAAATTCCACATTATCCCATTCGATTTCCGGAAGAAACGGAACAATGATTTCTTTGGCTTTACGTCCGAAACGAGTTCGCAACTCCACAATTCCCATGGCCAGGATACTCTCCTTAGATTCATCCAACCGTTTTTTATATTCTATCGTATAACCCTGGATAATCGACCCATTGGCAATATGCAAGTAATTGATGTAAGCCGACTGCTCGTCTTCGTCGAATGAAAAAACATCTACATTATTCAAACTGGGACTGGCAATGATTGATTTGGAAGAATAATTTTCCAAAATATTATATCGCTCCTTAAGGATTTCCGCTTCTTCAAATTTCATTTCGGAAGCCAGCTCGACCATCCGCTGATAGATTAATTTACTGACTTCTTTGGAATTTCCCTTTAATATCTCCTCTATCGAATGAACATTTTTATTATACTCTTCTTCAGATTGCAATCCCACGCAAGGGCCTAAGCATTTCTTGATATGGTATTGCAAGCACACACGAAATTTTCCCTTTTCAATATTTTCTTCAGATAGGAGATGTTTACAAATTCGGACAGGATAAAGATTCGTAATCAATCGAAGTAAATATTTTACGTTCATCACCGCAGGGTATGGCCCATAATAACGGGACTTATCGTTGAATTTTTTCCGGGTAAGATGTATTCGGGGAAAAGGTTCGTCGCGAATAACTATCCAAGGATATGTTTTATCATCCTTGAGCATTATATTATAGCGCGGCTTGTGTTCTTTGATTAGATTGTTTTCCAACAAAAAAGCATCTTCTTCCGATTCGACTACCAAATAATTGATTTTCCGGATTTTCCTTATCATTATTCGAGTCTTGGGATTCTCCTGGGTTTTATTGAAATAGGAAGAAACCCGTTTTTTAAGGTTCTTGGCTTTCCCCACATAAATAATCGTATCGCTTTCGTCCCGATACATATATACGCCGGGACTTTCAGGAATCACGGAGATAACATCGGACAAATCAACAGGATTTATATTTATACTTTTATCTGTCATTGCGGACTTGACCCGCAATCCCCTCCTAATAGTTAAACATTCATCTCCATGAAAATTGCTAATTAACGAATTTCATGAGATTGCGGGTCAAGCCCGCAATGACAAAAGGAGAGGATTGCAATTATATGTCGTATCTAATAATTGATTCAATTTCTACTTCCGGATCAAACACTTCCCTACCCTTCAAATCTTTTAATTCAATCAGGAAATTCACATAAACCTTTTTCGGATTAAATTTCTTGATTAATTTCACAGCGGCCGCCATTGTTCCGCCGGTTGCCAATAAATCATCATGCAACAAAACTACATCCTTTTCACTCAAGGCATCCCGATGAATTTGAATGGTATCTGTTCCGTATTCTTTCTCGTAACTTTCTTCGTGAGTGGCCGCAGGCAATTTTCCCGGTTTACGGATAGGCACAAATCCTGCGCGCAGACGTTCCGCCAACAAAGGCCCCATGATAAATCCACGAGATTCAATTCCTACTACTTTTGTTATCCCTTTGTCTTTATACATTTCATATAATCCGTCCGAAAGTTCTTTCAACGTTTCCGGGTCTTTAAACAATGTCGTCACATCTTTAAATTGAATTCCCGGGATGGGAAAATCAGGGACGTTGCGAACCGACTTAGTTAGTTTTTCAATGTTCATATTATTTATAATTTTTATAACTCAAAAAAAACACATTGTTCCACGTGGAACAATTTATATTATCTACCCAACAACACCAATAAAACATTAATATCGTTTGGAGAAATACCGGGAATTCGACTTGCTTGTGCAATTGTTTCCGGATTGATATTCGTCAACTTTTGCTTTGCTTCGGTGGACAAGGATTGAATAGAATAATAATCAAACTTATCCTTAATTTTTACATGCTCCAAACGATTGATTTTTTCTGCAATAATTTTCTCCCGCACAATATATCCTTCATATTTCAGAAGGATTTCCGTCGCTTCAATTATTTCTTCCTTGCGATTGGGGATTTTATCCAATTGCTCTTGAAAAGCAGGAATTAATGAAGCAACCTCTTTTATTGTCAATTGCGGACGAAGAATCAAATCAGCCAATTTAACTCCATGCCGCAAAGGCGTAGTTCCGAGCGATTCCAAAGCAGAATTGATGGTCTCCGCTTTAATGGAATAATTACGAGCAAAAGAAACAATCGCCTCTATTTGTTCTTTCTTTTCCACCAAAAGATTGTGACGGGTTGCATCTGCTAAACCTAACTGATAGGCTTTTTCCGTCAAACGCATATCCGCATCATCCTGGCGCAACAATATCCGGTATTCTGCGCGGGAAGTAAACATGCGATACGGTTCGTCAACTCCTTTCGTCACTAAATCGTCAATCAAGACGCCAATGTAGGCCTCATCACGCCCTAAGACAAACGGTTCGCCCCCATGCACATTTATGTGCGCATTTATGCCGGCAATCAATCCTTGCGAACCGGCTTCTTCGTATCCGGTCGTCCCGTTAATTTGTCCGGCAAAAAATAAATTCTTTATCCGCTTTGTTTCCAACGAATGATTCAATTGTGTGGGAGGAAAGAAATCGTATTCAATCGCATATCCCGGACGATAAATCTGAATATTCCGGAACGCCGGGATTTGTTGCAAAGCATTCAATTGTATGGACAACGGAAGCGAAGAAGAAAATCCATTCAAATAATATTCCTGCGTATTTTCGCCTTCCGGTTCCAAAAACAACTGATGTTGCGCCTTATCTGCAAAAGTAACAATCTTTGTTTCGATACTGGGACAATACCTTGGCCCAATGCTTTTAATTTGCCCATTGTATAATGGGCTGTCAGACAATCCATTCCGCAAGACGTCATGGCAAGCTTCATTCGTATAAAGCGTCCAACAACTTAATTGTTTCAACGGACGAGGCGCAAAATCCAAATAAGAAAATTTATGGAAATCGTTCTCCCCTATTTGTTCATTCATCAACGAAAAATCTACACTCCGACCGTCAATTCGCACAGGCGTTCCTGTTTTCATCCGGTCTGCGGTAAAACCCAATGCAATCAGCTGTTCGGTCAAGCCGAAAGAAGCCTGTTCGGAAATTCGTCCGCCGCTCAATTGCGTTTTTCCAATATGCAATAATCCGTTCAAGAATGTTCCAACCGTTAATATTACTGCCTTTGCAAAAAATTCAACGCCTAAGGAAGTTTTAACGCCAACTACCACATTATCTTTTATAATCAACTGAATAACAGCATCTTGCCAAATATATAGATGAGGAATAGCATCCAATGTTTCACGCCATTTATCAATAAACTTTGCCCGATCGCTTTGTGCGCGGGGACTCCACATGGCAGGCCCTTTCGAACGGTTCAACATGCGAAATTGAATGGCAGTCTTATCGGTAACAATGCCCATTTGACCGCCCAAAGCATCTATTTCACGAACAATCTGCACTTTGGCAAGTCCACCTACAGCAGGATTGCAACTCATCTGGGCAATTTTGTTAATATCCATCGTTATCAGCAGGGTTCGTGAACCCAAATTAGCAGAAGCCGCCGCCGCATCACATCCGGCGTGGCCTGCACCCACAACGATTACATCATAATTAAACTTCATAATTAAAAAAATGAAGAAAATGAAAGAAATGAAATTAATAATATTTTTTCATTTCTTTCATTCTTTAATTTCTTTCATTAAAATTAGCGCTTCGTTTTCTTTTTCCCGCATCACTTTTTCATCTTCGGGCGATTTATCTTTGAATCCGCAAAGATGTAAAATCCCATGAATCAGTACCCGGTGCAATTCTTCCCAATAATCCGTACCGAATTGCTCCGAATTGGATTTTACCGTATCCAACGAAATAAACAGATCGCCGGAAATAACGTCATTTTCCGAATAATCGAACGTAATGATATCGGTATAATAATCGTGATTCAGATATTGTTTATTGATACGCAATATTTCTGCATCGGAACAAAAAATATACGCAACCGCCCCTACCCTCTTCTGATATTGGGAAACTACGTTTTTTATCCACCGGCTTGTATCTCTCCGTTTTATTTTCGGAAGCCGGACATCTACTGTATTATAAAATATTGCCATTTCAAAAACCATCAATCAACCTACAAAGATATAACAAAAGAGGCAATTAATAAATTTCCAAACAAGCTTCTTCCAATTCATTAATAAAAAATAATGACTATCCGCAATAATACCCCCTAAATTTGTGTTTCCATTTGTCCTGCAAGGACAATACTTTATTAACCGTAGGTGTAGCGAAGCGCAACCTACGGTTAAATCAACCAAAAAACAGATAGCAAACGAAAATCGCTGACAACACTCCGGCCAAATCCGCCAATAACGAACCGGCAATCGTGTAGCGGGTATTTTTAATATTGACTGCGCCATAATAAACGGCAACCAAATAAAAAGTGGTATCGGTAGAACCTTGAAAGACACTGGACAAGCGGCCCACAAAAGAGTCGGCTCCGTAGGTTTGCATGGCATCCAACATCATCCCCCGCGCGCCGCTTCCGCTCAAAGGTTTCATGATGGCCGTAGGAAATGCACTTACCCAATCGGTTGGCAATCCGCAAGTTGAAACCAAATAAACCATTCCATCCATAATAAATGTCATCGCTCCCGATGCACGGAAAAGGGCAATCCCGACCAACATCGCCACCAAATACGGAATAATCATTACGGCCGTTTTGAAACCGTCTTTAGCTCCCTCAACGAAAGCGTCGTAAACATTGATTTTCTTGCGGATTCCGGCCACAATAAAAGCAATTATTATACAGAACAACAAGCAATTGGCTATCAAAGAAGAATAGGCGGAAACTTGTTCTTGCGGAAGAGATTTCACCCATCCCACTACCGAGGCAATAAAGGCAACCAAACCACCAAAAAATCCAAGCAAGACCTTATCCAAGAGTTTGATTTTCTGTTTTATACAAACATAAAATGCACCAACCAAAGTAGCGATAGTCGTGGCAATCATCAACGGAACAAAAATATCTGCGGGATTGGCAGCGCCCATTTGCGCCCGGTAAACCATAATCGTGACCGGTATCAATGTCAATCCGGAAGCGTTGAGCACGATAAACATAATCATCGGATTGCTGGCGGTCTCTTTGTTCGGATTCAATTCCTGCATTTCTTTCATCGCCTTCAAACCCAGCGGCGTAGCGGCGTTATCCAAATTCAGCATATTGGCCGCTATATTCATAAAAATCGAACCCGTAGCCGGATGCCCCTTGGGAATATCCGGAAATAATCGTGCAAAAACAGGTGCACCTACGCGGGCCAAAAAATTAACCACGCCTCCCCGTTCCCCTATTTTCATAAATCCCAACCAAAGGGACAAAACGCCGGTCAAACCCAACGAAATCTCAAAACCGGTTTTTGCGGCAGCAAAAGTGGCATTCATCATCTCGGTGAATATTCCCAAATCTCCTGTAAAAATCACCTTGCAGAGGCCTACAACGAAGGCTATGACAAAAAATGCTATCCAAATATAATTTAAAACCATACAATTGGGTATATAAGTCACAAAAATACTATAATTTTGCAAAACTTATGACAGAATGGTTGAATAATAATTGGATTGAGATAACCGGCGCCCTCCTGACGCTCGTGTTCCTCTACTTGGAAGTAACCCGCAAATGGACCATGTGGATAGTCGGAATTTTAAGCGGGCTGTTTTACATTTATATCAATTTTGATGCGCAGTTGTACGCACTCGCCGGTTTATGTACGTACAATGTCTTCGTTTCCATATACGGCGTTTATTGTTGGAAATTTGTCAAAACAAAAAATAACCGGGACTTGCCTTTCTCGTTTATTAGCAAAAAATTAGCGCTCCAATTGGCCGGAATAGGAATGGTTATATTTGCAATGATTGCATTTATCCTTTTCCGGTTTACAAATATTCCAAATCCATTTACAGCAAACGGAGAACTTTTCCCTTTCATTCTTGATAATTTAATTACCACATTAAGTATTATCGCCACTTGGATGGCCGCCAAGAAAATAGTGGAATCCTGGTGCCTTTGGTTATTTGTAAATCCTTGCAATATTGCATTATATCTTTATAAAGGCATGTATCCGAGTACAATGTTATATGTGGTGTTCACTATTTTTTCCATTGTCGGATATATTCAATGGCGCAAAGCAGCGCTTCAACAAAAATGATACCTATACTGCAAAATTTCAAAACAATTCTGCTCGCTGACGGGACTTTCCCGGAACAGGAAATCCCTTTATCCTTTCTGCAAAAGGCCGATAGGATAATTTGTTGCGATGGCGCCACCGCCAATCTGCTGAAATTCGGTTTGGAACCCCATTCTATTGTGGGCGATTTGGACAGCATTTCCGATACTTTAAAGGAACGCTTCTCCCCTATTCTATTCCGGAATCCGGACCAGGAAACCAATGATTTAACAAAATCCGTCCGGTTTTGCATCGAACACGGTTGGAACGAAATCACGATTTTGGGAGCCACCGGAAAACGGGAAGACCACACCTTAGGCAATCTATCCTTATTAACGGATTACGCGGAAAAAGTAAATGTGCAATTATTAACGGATTACGGTGTATTTGTGCCCCAATTGAAATCCGCTGCTTACGAAAGTTATCCCGGACAACAAATCTCCATTTTCAGCCTCACGCCTGCCACGCTTTTTACTACACATAATCTGGTCTATCCGTTAAAAAATAAAACACTAACTTCCTGGTGGCAAGGGACATTGAATGAAGCGACTTCCGACCATTTTACGTTGGAAATAGATAAAGGAAAAGCGTTGGTATTCCGGAAATATTAAACTTACCAGGTTTTTGAAACCGGATAAGTTTGTTTTATCCTCCGCTGTTAAAAACATTTCTTTTCTGTAAACGTTTAATTTAAATAACACTAATAACTTCTTAAATTCTAAAAATTATGGCTGACAGCACAACAGACAAAAGCATGATGTACCGCTTAATAAAAGAACGCGGCGCCAATCAATTAGACGATTTGACTACCGGTTTAGTCAATGCAATGAAATACAGCGACCCCAAAGTAGTTTATCCCAACGGTGATGCCAAGGCAGGCGATGGCGTACAAGCCGAATGGTTTTTACCGGCTTACAAAGGCACCAACGGTTTTTCGGAAATGAACGCCATTATTCAATATATTTCCCAGGAATCGCTGTGGGAAGATATCGGCGAAATGATGATGGGTATCGCTATGGTTGAAATGAAACATTTGGACAAATTGGGCGATTTGATTATCGATTTGGGCGGAGATATCACCTCTCAAAAATACGAAACGACTTTCGTAGGATACGGAAAATCAACGGAAGATGCTATCCGGCTGGGAATTAAAGCCGAAAAAGAAACGATTGAAGAATACAACAAAATCATCGACAAAATCAAACCGCTTCCGCAAAATGAAACAACTGAATTTTGCCTGGCGCTTCTGGCCAAATTAATTGCCGACGAACAATTCCACGTAAATTTATTTGAAGCTTGGTTGAAAGAAAATGCCGGGTAATTATTTTAAAGCCCCCTACCCTTTTTCAAAAAACAACCATGAACGCTGAATTTATTCTTCAAGAACTTTTATCCGTTGCCAATCCCGAAAAAGCGGCTTTTTTACAACGCTTCTTCAAGACCGGGAAAGGGCAATATGCCGAAGGCGATGTAATGTTGGGAATCGTTGTCCCGCTGACTCGGGATATTGTCAAAAAATGCCCGAAATTGCCGTTTAATGAAATTCAAATACTGATTGATTCCGAATATCATGAAGCACGCTTGGCCGGGTTTTTATTCTTAGTCAAACAATTCAAGAAAGCCCCAGCGGAGGAACAAAAAGCAATCTTTGATTTTTATTTGAAAAACGCCCGCAAAGCCAACAACTGGGATTTGGTAGATGTCACTTGTCGGGATGTTATCGGATTGTATTTACTTGATAATGAAGAGGGTAGGGGAGTGCTTTACCAGTTAGCGGAAAGCGATAACCTGTGGGAGCAACGGATTGCCATTGTATCAACTTGGACATTTATCAAACACAAGCAATTGGATGATACATTGGCAATTGCAGAAAAACTACTCAACCACCGGCACGATTTAATGCACAAAGCAGTCGGCTGGATGTTGCGGGAAGCCGGTAAAAAAGACCGGGAAGTCCTGGTGGATTTCCTTGAAAAGCACTACAAAAAAATGCCTCGTACAGCGTTGCGATATGCCATTGAACATTTTAGTCCGGAAGAACGAGCGTATTTCATGAAGAAATAATCATGGATGAGGCAATAATACGGAAAATGTAAACTGTATCATCGTTTATTGTATAAATTATAGCCATCTTTTTATAGTTAATACGCCGTATAAACATTCCATATTGCATTAATGATTGATTGAAACGTATTGGATAGGCCTCCGGATGCTTTGCCATCTGATTGATTGTTTCGATTATTCCTTGTACATACCGAAATGCTGTTAAGGGAGAAGTATATTTTTCAGAAATGGTATGAGCTAAATTTTCAAGGTCTCGATTTGCTTCATCAGAATACGATATGTCATATTTCATATTTTTAGTTTATAGTCGGTTCCATAATGGTTATTTAATATCTTTTCTACATTTTTCCAAACTTCTTGATGTGTATAAGTTTTTCCCGGCATACCTTTCGATATCGGATTTTCATTGAAATAATACTGCCTAAGATCTTTTTCTTCAGCCACTTGTTGTTGAAATTCAATTGTCCTCATAGTGTTTTTTATTTGTTTGATTGATATTACGTGCCAAAGATAAAAATAATTTGGAATAATTAAATCATTTCTTATAAATAAAAATATAATCGCCCGGCATAGGATTTGCATTCTCTTTTTGAAGTACTAATTGGTTCTTATTCAATTTATAAGGAAAATAACCCAATTCTTCAAACATACTAAGTAATTTTGCTTCACTTTCCTGCCAAACTTCCACTTGCACAATGGGTTTACATCGTCGGATAATCTCTTTCATATCGGAAAGAACAATGTATTCAAATCCTTCGATGTCACATTTGATATAATCTATTTTCTCCAAATCCTTGAATAATACGGACGGAATTTTCATTTGAGCTTCAAACCGAAACTCCTGATTTTCAATATTTCCATCTTTCGCCGCATCGTAAACATGCGGGAGGCCTGTACTCAAATAACCGGTTTGAGGAGAAGAAACCAATTCTATCGTCTTCTCTTCCAGCCCTAAAGCATAGGGATAGAGTTCAATAACCGAAAATTTCTTCGCTTTTTCATTGAACAGCTTATTGTAAATTTGGATGGGTTCGACGGAATAAACTTTTCCGGTAGGACCTGTCCACTTGGCAAACAGAATGGAATAATAACCCAAATTAGCGCCAATGTCAATAATAATATCTCCTTTTTTGATTAGTTTCTTTACAAAATAATGATACGAATAATTCTTGTTTCTTTTCAAAAGGCCCGTTTTGTACGCTAAAAAATAGCCCCGTTGAAGGATACGGAGATAATTTTCCAAACCCAACGATTTATAAATGAACCCTTTCGCGCTTTTTATCATCTGTCATGCTGTTACAATGTCTCTTTGATTATTTCGCCGACAGTAGGGTGGGGGAATACCATTGCTTTGAGTGCTTCGGCTTTCATTCCTTTTTCTATCGCAATTCCGGCAATGACAATGATTTCCGAAGCGGGATTTCCCAAAATGTGAACACCCAGAATGCTTCCGTCTTCTCCTTCAATGATTTTGCAAACGCCGTTGCCTTGCTCGTTTTCAGCCACAAAGCGCCCGGAATAGGCCATTGGAAGCCGTTTGACGGTATAAGGAATCCCTTCGGTTTGCAAGGCTTCTTCGGTTTGCCCGACGCCGGCAATTTCAGGATTGGTATAAACCACACCCGGAATGGCCTTGTACGACATAGCCTCCCCCCGGCCCCCTCCACAAGAGGGGGAGAAATTACGGAGAATATGTTCAACCGCTACTTCCGCTTCCCGAACGGCGGTGTGCGCCAATAAGGAAAATCCGGTAATATCGCCGCAGGCATAAATATTCGGATTGGAAGTCTGCATGTACTCATTGACCGTTATCCCTTTTAAGACCGGCTTACGGCCCGCACTTAAAAGGATTTGAGACGTGTGTATCAGTTGCTTTTCCCCGTCTTTTTCTATCTCCACTTGGTTATTATTTACAGAAATGACTTTGGTAGTCAAATGAAATTCAATACCTTTCTTGGTAAGTTCCTGTCGTAAAAGACCGGAAAGTTCCTTGTCCATTCCACCCAATATCTCGTCCAGCATTTCGACTACAACGACTTTCGCTCCCAAAGTATTGAAGAAAGAGGCAAACTCAATTCCAATCACTCCGCCACCAATAATCAACAGTGATTCAGGGACTTCTTTATTATCCAATGCTTCACGGCTGGTCCAAAAACCGGTTTCTTTCAATCCCGGAATAGGCGGAATCACCGTTTCCGAACCGGCACAGAGGATTAATTTCTTCGCTTCGTAGGTTTGTCCGTTGCAAATAACCGTAGTTTCTTTTATAATTGCTTCTCCTGTAACAACTTCTACGCCTGCTTCGGTCATTTTCGCACGAATACCGGCCACTAATTTGCGGACAACTTTATTTTTCCGGGCAATTATTTTGGATAAATCATAGTTGATATTCTCGCAGGAAATACCGTATTTGGCCGAATCTTTTGCCGTATTAAACACTTTTGCCGAGTATAACAACGTTTTGGTCGGAATGCAACCTTCATTCAAACAAACACCACCCAGTGCATTTTTTTCAAAAAGAACTGTTTTCAAACCACTCTTCCCGGCCAATTCCGCAGCGGTATATCCGGCCGGGCCGCCGCCTATAATTGCTATATCGTAAATCATTTTGAAATTTATTTTTCGTTCACAAGTAATTTTAGCCCGTAATTTCTATATGGAGGAAATTTTCCGTCCGAGCTAACAATCGTAAATTTTTCCGCAATAGACTGAGCAATAAGCATTCTATCAAATGGATCTTCATGCATTTTTGTGTCAATTTTTGAAATAGGTAATTTTTCCAATGCCCTTATATGATCAACTTCAATAGGTAATATTTTGATTTGAACTTCATTCAAATAATCCACAATTTTATCTAAACTATAGTCGAATTTTATTTTCTTCAACGACTGCAAAATAACAATTTCACGTAAAGTTTCAACACTTATATAATATGGATGTTGAAAATATTCAATATCTTCACG
>JAISKT010000153.1 GCA_031261295.1 Candidatus Symbiothrix sp.
CGCGCGGTGGAGTCCTATTCCGGTCTTCGTATTCCGAACAATAAACCGGTGATTGGCGATAGTGTATTTACGCAATGTGCCGGTATTCATGCCGACGGCGATAATAAAAACAATTTGTATTACAATGATTTATTGCCGGAGCGGTTTGGTCGCGCCCGGGAATATGCTTTGGGAAAAACTTCCGGAAAATCCAATATCAAGAAAAACCTGGAGGCCATGGGCATCGAATTGGATGAAGCATCCATGAAAAAAGTGACCGACCGGATCATTGAGTTGGGCGATAAAAAGGAGATTGTCACTCAGGACGATTTACCCTATATCATTTCGGATGTGCTTCATTCGGAAATCGCCGATCGAATCCGGATAATCAATTATTCCTTATCGTTAACCCACGGTCTGCGGCCGACAGCTACGGTGCGGATTGAAATAGACGGACAGGAATACGAACAAACGGCTCCGGGAGACGGACAATATCACGCTTTTTCAAAAGCCGTTTGGAAGATTTATACGAAATTGGACAAACCCAAGCCGGCGTTGAAAGATTACAATGTCTCCATTCCCACCGGAGGGCGCACGGATGCCTTGGTTCAAACCACGATTACCTGGAATTTTAATGGAAAAGATTTCAAAACACGCGGTTTGGATGTCGATCAAACGGGCGCTGCCATCAAAGCAACCGTGAAGATGCTGAACATGATTGAGAACATGTAGAAATTAAACATTGATGTCAAGCGGGATATATGGTAAATTTCCACTACTTTTGTACTTAGTTATAATAATAAATTCTATGAATAAGAAATTAACGATTGCCCTTGTGGCTCACGATCAGCGGAAGGCTGATATGGTAGAATGGGCCGTTTTCAATGCCGACACTTTATCCGGACATACATTGGTCTGCACCGGTACTACCGGGGGATTGATCAAAAAAGCATTTGAAGAAAAAGGAGTAGAGGCTGAAATTATGTGCATGAATTCCGGACCCTTGGGCGGAGATGCGGAAATTGCGGCGATGGTGGTACGCCATGAAGTCAACCTGGCGATTTTCCTGATAGATGATTTGAATCCGCAACCGCACGAAGCCGATATTCAGATGTTGCTTCGCCAGTGCCGGATCCATAATGTGCCTATCGCTTGCAACCGATACAGCGCCGACTTGATGATTACCAGTTCCTTATGGGATAATTCAAACTATTCTCCCAAAATACCTCAATACATTAAATTCAACAGAGAGTAATGAAATTGAAAATTGCCGTATTGCCCGGTGACGGCATCGGGCCTGAAATTGTAGCGCAAGCATTGGACGTTACAAAAGCCGTTTGTAAAAAATTTGGTCACGAACTGACTTACGAAACCGCCTTGGTTGGCGCTGTGGCCATTGATGCCGTTGGAAATCCCTATCCGGGGGAAACGCATGCGCTTTGCATGGAATCGGACGCCGTTTTATTCGGAGCGATCGGATCACCGAAATATGATAACGATCCTTCGGCGAAGGTTCGTCCCGAACAAGGCTTGCTGGCCATGCGTAAAAAATTGGGATTGTATGCCAATATCCGGCCGGTAACGACTTTCCCCTCATTAATTCATAAATCACCCTTGCGTGCCGATTTGATAGACGGAGCCGATTTTATGTGCATCCGCGAACTGACCGGAGGTATTTATTTCGGCCGTCCGCAGGGTAGGAGTGAGGATGGAGAAACGGCCTACGATACCTGTGTCTATTCTGTCGAAGAAATCGAACGCATCGTCCGTCTGGCGTACGATTACGCCCTGAAGCGCAAGAAAAAGTTGACGATTGTTGATAAAGCCAATGTACTTTGCACGTCCCGTCTTTGGCGGCAAGTTTCCCAACGGCTCGAAAAAGAATATCCCGAAGTGGAAACCGAATACATGTTTGTCGATAATGCCGCGATGCAAATCATCCAATGGCCGAAACGATTTGACGTGATGGTTACCGAAAATATGTTCGGAGATATTCTGACCGACGAAGCATCGGTCATTACCGGTTCATTGGGCATGTTGCCCTCCGCTTCGATCGGTATTCATACGTCTGTATTTGAACCTATTCACGGTTCTTATCCGCAAGCGGCGGGAAAAGACATTGCCAATCCCTTGGCTACGATCCTTTCGGCAGCCCTGATGTTTGAATACGCTTTCGATTTGCCCGCAGAAGGAAAACTGATTCGCGAAGCCGTCGATGCGTCCATGAAAGCCAAGGTCGTTACGGAAGATATTGCCGAATCCGGGAAAGCGTATAAAACGTCCGAAGTAGGGCAATGGATTGTAAATTATATCAATAAATGAAGAGGAAAACGCTTAAAATTATGTACCTTTGAGGTGTTGATAATAAAAATTGTTTCATTATGACACAGATTATTCTAAAAAATCAGATCAACCAAAGCATGATGGATACTTTACTTCTCTTGTTCAAAACATGGAACATTGAAGCAGAGATTAATGCGACAATAGCAACAAAAAAGAAAGTTAAAAAAGACACATCTCTTACTTTATCGGTAGGTTTGTGGGAAGGTCGTGATATTAACGATAAACAGCTTCGAGATAAAGCATGGGGAACCGGTGAAAGGTTGGAAAGATGATCCTTTATCGCTGCTACCGCTATCTGCCATAATGTTGAATTATACACGCTTAATGTAAAAGATTTTATATTTATTCCCAATCTAAAACTTTATCATCCGGAATATGTAGCGTAATTGGTCGGAATTATTCGTTATTTACAAAATTTTATATTATTTTTGTTTTCATAATTACACGCTTATGAAAACACTCTTGAAATTTTTATTATTAGTAATTTGCCTTACGTTTATTTTTATTTTATTGGCGGCGGTTCTTCCGTATTCGCAAACAATAGAAAATGCGGATGGCGGTATTCATTTATCCGGGATTGTCTATTTAGTTATTAACAGTCTTTGGATTTGCCTGGCGATATTTTATGTTGCGAAAAAATCCCCCCTGAAGAATGACGAAACTATAGGGGGATTGTCTTTTTCACTCTTTTTTATCTATGCCTTTATGCCTCAAATAGAGCCGTTATTGTTTAAAAATACGGTTTTGGCATTAGACCGGATAGATGTTTTATTTATCATGATTGTCCATGGGATTTCGGTTGTTTTGGCTACTCTTTTGGGCGTCCGGTTGTTCCGGGGGCATTTCAAACCTTCCCGGTACACACGAAAATCCAAGTATTTTTCGACCACCGATATCCTGATCAAATTGTTGTTGACAGGTGTATCTTATATGGTAATCTATTTTGTATTCGAATATTTCGTTACCTGGAAGATAGAAGAAGTGCGTATATTTTATACCGGAAGTTCGCAAGATGTTGGATTTGTTCCCCGGTTAATCGAAATTTGGAATCATACTCCCTCCCTCTATTTTGTTCAATTGGCAAGAGGCGTATTATTTGGCCTGTTTATTTTGCCTGTCGTCAATATGTTCCGGAAAAAGTCGCTGGTACTGTTGATTAGTATTATACTGATATTTGAGAGTTCGGCTATTTCACTGATTATACCGAATTTAGTTTATCCCGAAGTTGTAAGAACCGGGCATTTGTGGGAAATGATAAGCTCCCTGTTTCTGTTTGCAATCATTACCTGGTTGGTATTTGATAAGTTAATCCTCGCAAGAGTAAACGATAAATACTATTAATTTTAAAAATTAAGCGTATTTTTTGTCAAAAAAAGGTGTTTTGTTAACAAAGTTTGCTATTTTTGTAGAAATTTTGCACAAAACATCTTTTTTATTATCTTGATTATGCCCAATTATGCAAAGCCTACGGTTAATTTTTAAAGAAAACGACCCTGTCTTACCGGAACTGATTAAAAAATCTTTGGAATCGACAGGTAAGTTTGTTGTTTTATTGGAAGAGGAAAATCTTAAAAATGAATCCAAAGCCATCAAATCGCTTGGTAGTTTTTGGTTTAATGCTAAGATGCGGACTTTACAGTGGAAAGAGGAAGATCCCCAGCGAATTACTTACCGGGAAAACGAAATTCTTCTTTTATTATTGAAAAATGCAGGTAATATTGTATCGCGCAGTTTCATTCTGTCTTCCTTTTGGGGTGAAAATTCGTATTACACTTCCCGTAGTTTGGATCTTTTCATTCACCATTTAAGGAAGAAACTGGAAAAAGATCCTTCGGTTACGATTCACACCATTCGCGGGGAAGGATTTATGCTTATTTGTTAAAGCGACAGTAAGATATTGTTTGCGAATACACTTAAAAAAAGACGCCCCGGCAATGGGACGTCTTTTTTTAAGTGTATTCGTAAAGGATTATTTATTTTTTCAAAATCACTTTGTGCGTACTTACAGTGTTTTTGTTTTCAACCACTACCACATAAATACCATTCGTATAATTTAATGAGATAGGAGTTTGACCCAATGAATGGTAAGTCGCTAAAGCATTACCCAATACATCTACAATCGTTATCTTCGCATCTACCGGAGCAGCTACTGTGATATTTCCTTTAGATATAGTCGGATAAACGCTTACAGAAGATTGAGGAGCGTGAATACCTACATCGTTCTTCGTAGTGAATGACCAAGTGATAGCTTCAAACCAACCGGCGATAGCCACATCAATGATGTTGACTGTGTAAACAGTGGCAGGAGCCAAATCAGCATGATTAACGGTTAATACAGCGCCATCAGCAGTTAATGATACACCATCTACGGCTACACCATCAGCATCTTTGACAGTTGCTTTCACACCCGGCACGTTATTCAAACTGATAGTACGACTGAAAGTTACAGCGATCGTAGCATCCAATTCTACATCAGTAGCATCGGCAGCCGGAGTTTTGCTTTCAATTGTCAACGGACTCAATTTGGTAGAGAAACCGCTTACAATATCTTCTGCCAAACCAACAACAGAAGCAGCAGGAATCAATATCGTATAAGCAGAAGCATATTCCAAATCAACGTGAGTGAATACCACTTCCGTTCCATCTGCTGAAATTTCAGCTACAAGAGGAATTTCATTTTCGTTTTCGCTAATAAGAACTGCATTACTGAAATCAGCAGCGCCATTCGTATTCACTGACTTATCGAAGACTACGATAATCGGTTCGTCCAATTCAACACCTTCTGCTCCTTCTTCCGGAGAAACAATCGTGCCGGTGACAACTTCAGTTGTTTTTACCCCTACATTATCCAAAGCAACCACATAAGCGCCCAGATCAGAAACAGCCCGGAAACGAACATTGATTGCTTGATCCACATAAGCGGCTAAGTCTAACGTGTAATTATAAGGTACGGCAGCCGGATCCGGTGCAGTTGCACTGTTGTGATTAGGATAGCTTGCCAATACATTGTCTGTACTTGCAATATAAGTAGCGCCTCCATCCGTAGATACTTCTACATACAACTGAAGACCGGCAGCATTTCTATCACTCGGAAGATCACCGACAAGCGCTTCTGCTACATCGTACGTCAAGGTATGATCGGCTGCGGTCGGCGTAAATTGCGGAGTAAACAGATTCGCTGCAAAATTCTTTGAATTAGCGTAGCCGTCAAACCATACAAAATGATCATCAAAGATAGCCGGTTTGCCTTGAGCTGTATATCTGCTATAAGCTGCAGCCAGGTTCCAATACTTTGTGGTGCCAAAAATACCTCCTAAAGTAGTTGTCCAGGCAGCAGGCAATTCGGTGCGACTTTCAAATGTTTCCAACCATGCGCCCACCAACGGCTCGATTTCCGTAGTAAACGACCAGGTAATTTCCGAAGCATAATCATTCGCTTCGATAATCAGACCTCGTGGAATATTAACTGTATAGTGTGTATTATATTCCAACGCCGGATGACTAATCGTTATCGTATCTCTCGTGTCATTCCAATTGGTTGTAATATCCGCAATCGATTCGTCACTGCCATCCGCTTTAATCGTAAGAGCAGCAAAAGAGATTCCTCTCGGCGCTAAAGTCGCTCTGTTAAATCCAACAACAAGCGGAGCATCAATAGCTACATTGGTAGCGCCATCCGCCGGTTTTACATCCGCAACAAGAGCGGCGATAGTCGTAAACGACCAAGTGATTTCCTGTTCATAACCAACCACTGCGCCTGCCGGAATAACGACTGTATATTCTGTTCCTTGAGCCAACGCTGCATGATTAATTCTCAATTGAGTATTAGACAGCGCACGAGCAACCGCTGTAATCAAGTCGGTACTTCCATTAATCGTAATACCGCTGATATC
>JAISKT010000220.1 GCA_031261295.1 Candidatus Symbiothrix sp.
GTAGGAATATTTTCGATTGTGCGTGTACTGCGTGTAGAGGAAATTACGATTTCGTCGAGTTCCGAAACGATAATTTGTGTTGTGTCGGCAGCCTCTTGATTTGCCGGAAATTTGTTTTGTGCTTGTGCCATGCTGCATACAGCCAAGGCAGTAAACAAAATGATAGATGCTTTCATTTTTTTTTGTTTAATATTTATGAATAAAAATATGTGCCGGATTGATATAATCCAACAAAATGAACAAGATAAATATTAAGCAAATTTTGGCGGTTGCCAAATGCCTTTGATAAAAGGCGAAAGATAAATATTAAGAGGAAAAAGATTTACTTCTTTGGATATTACCTGCGGTTTTATTTGGTAATAGTCGAAAGAGTAAACGATAAATCCCATGCAGGTATTGCAAATACTGAAAGGTGAGCAAGGATTTTGGCAGTCGTGCGTTTCGTGCTGTTCTGTTGTGCAAGTGTCGCCATCAGGGCAACAATCAGCACAATTCGCTGTCAGAGACAGAAAAAAAACTAAACCGGATAATAGGACAGCCCAAAATTTCATGGAACAAAGGTATGTTTTTTTTGAGTTATGAACAAAATATTTTCCTTTAGCATGGAATGCTTTGTTGCTGAATAAAAACGCAATTATTTTGCATACCTTTCCTGTTCCCGTTTTATCTCTTGCAAAACATCCTTTAATGTAGTTTGCAGTTCAGGCGGAATGCGCAAATGCAGGTTGTTTTCATTTTCCTTGCCGTTCAATATCTGACTTGCGTAATACAGCACGGTATATTGCTCCTGCAAACGCTTACCAAATTCTGCATGATGGAATAAGTTATCGACCAAACTTTTTTGATGAAGAACGAGTAAATGCTCAATAAACAACGCAAATTCTTCCTCTTCTCGGCAAAGGGCTATTGCTCGGTTTTCTACATCGTTAAATATACCTGCCCATATTTCTATCAAAATTTTACCAATCTCCTTCCCTTCATATTTACCAACATATTGTTTTACTATTTCCTGCAATTCTTGTGGAGTGTACCAAGTTTCGAGAAATTCACTCATCCAGCGGGCTTTGCGTTTTTGGTCGGGATTGCCTTGCGTAACGATTAGCCACATATTAAAAAACCGTTCGGTTATGCGGTAGAGGTTATTGCGTTTGTCGGTGGCTATGGTTTCTACTATGTTTCTGTCGGTAAGGGTTTTAAGGTGGGCGGCAGTCCATCGGTAAGCAAACGAATGGTTTCGACTTTTCCGGGGAAATGTTGCAGTAAAGTTTTGATTTTTTCTCTTTCGACATCCTCAAAATCCTGTGAATTACTCCAATAGTCAAGCAAGGTAAACGTTTCCTCGCTGCTCAACGTTTCCAAGCGATGACGGCGGAAAAATTCGTAAAACGGTTGGTCGTATTGCCAAAAATGCTCGTCCATTCGGGTGCTTGCCGCAATAAACACAAGGTCGTGATAGTTGATAAGCGTTTCCCTTAACAAACTGCCGTCATCGGCAAAACTGCCGACTATCCGGTCGAAATTATCCAAAAGCAATACGGCTTTTTTCTTCTTACGTTCGCAAAAGCGATGAATTTCGCCGTACAAATAGCGTGTATAAACCTGTTCATCCTCAAATTCGTAAAATCTTTTGTTTCCTGTTTTTCTTCACTCCGGCAATACAACTCCATTTTCTGATATTAAGCATTATAAATCGGATTATTCTTTTTCCAAAATGCACTCAAAAACGGCGATATAAACCGGTATTGCTCATTCACTTCGATAATATAACCGTCATTTTCCAAATCCTGAATAAACTCCATATAATCGGCAGTTTTGTCGTATTTAATGGCTTTGTCGTAAATTTCCTGTATGCGAATACTTTCTTTATGAGCAATATGAGTTAATATTTCATTTACAAAATAAAAATCTTCTTTGAGCATATAATCTTGCAAACGATTTTAACAGTGAATTTACTGTTAAATGTATTCAACAGTAAAATTACTGCTAATTTTAAAACCACCAACTGTTTTCATAAGAAACAGGAAAAAATCATACTTTTGTAAAATATTTTCCCCTTTCATTTGTCTTAATAAATAGAGAGCAATTTCACAAAAGGTTTAATAACAAATAAAAATAAATATGAAAGCACATTTTTTCAAACACGTATTCATCGGATTGGTCATCATTGCCGGATTCAGTGCAGCCGTTATGTTGCTGTGGAATTTCGTAGTCCCAAGTATTTTTGGACTTACAACCATCAATTTTTGGCAGGCTTTGGTATTGCTGGCGCTGGCGCGCATCCTCTTTGGCGGGCTGGGCGGCAAGTTCAGGGGTGGAGCAAGAGGGGATGATATGCATGCACATTTCCATTCTCATATAAATCCCATTCGCGAAAAATGGGAGAAAATGACACCCGAAGAACGCAAAGAGTTTATTAACAAAAGACATGAATTTTCACGCAGAGGATTTAAAAGAGGCAATTTTTTCGATGCAAGCTGTTTTGACTTTGATAACGAGCCGAAAAAAGAAAATGAATAAGCCGGTCGAAAAACAAAACATTGCGAAACTGATTGTAGAATATCAACCGCGCCTGAAGTCTTTTATCCGGAAACAGGTTTCCAATAAGGAAGAAGCGGAAGATATTCTGCAGGATGTTTTTTATCAATTGGTGAAAGCGGCCGAAAATACACTGAATCCGATTGAACAAGTATCGGCGTGGCTGTACAAAGTGACTAAGAACACAATTATCAGCCACGGAATAAAAAAACGGGAGGAATCGATGCCGGTTTATTTTAATGACGAAAGCGATGAGGCGGCGCTGCAAGATTTTTCCGAAATCCTGTTCGGTAGAGACGCAATTAATCGCGCCTCTACGCCCGAAACGGAATACCTGCGTTCGCTGGTCTGGACGGAATTGGAAACCGCCCTTGCGGAACTTCCGCCCGAACAGCGCGAGATATTCGAACTGACTGAATTAGACGGCATTCCCATGAAAGAAATTTCCGAAACACCGGGAGTTCCCGTCAACACTTTGTTATCAAGAAAACATTATGCGGTGGTGCATCTTCGGAAACGGTTGGGGGGATTATATGAAGATATTCTCTTTATATAGAAAATTGCGCGGGATGTTTTCCCTGAATATTTTTATAAAACTGCTTGATTTTTTCAACATCGGATTTCGCATCTCCACTCGGAATAAAATTTTCCATTAACCCGATAACCTTCTTTTTATAATCCAGATAAGCCAGACTGATAGGAACATGCGCAGCCAAAGCAATATAATAAAAACCGGATTTCCAGGTGGAAATTTTTTTACGGGTTCCTTCGGGAGCGATCGCCAACTGGAAATGTTCTCTTTTCTCAAATTCTTCCGCCAACTGGTCGGTCAGGGAAGATTTCTTTGTCCGATTGACGGGAATGCCGCCCAACGCATCTAACAAATACTTAATGGGGAAAAAGAACCAGCTTTTTTTCATCAATACATGAGGGTTGCCTCCAATGGACTTAAAAAACAACATTCCGAGAATAAAATCCCAGTTACTGGTATGTGGCGCCACACAAATGACACATTTAGGCAATATTTCTACTTTTATAGAAGATTTCCACCCCAATGCCTTGAATATAAATGAATAAAGCTTTTTCAAAAAACTACGTTTTAGGTGAATCTTATCGTTACACGATGCAAAACTACAAAACTATTTTAAGAAGAAGAACATTTTAATAGTGAAAATTTGTATATTTGCACCTTAATTTATCGGCAAAATTGTTTATATGGCACATCCACAGAAGGTTACTCCTGATTATATATTTGAATCAAGTTGGGAAGTCTGTAATAAAGTCGGCGGTATTTACACCGTTTTATCTACGCGGGCCCAAACACTTCAAAACCTTTTTAAGGATAAAATCATTTTTATTGGTCCCGATTTATGGAAAAACATAGATAATCCTGATTTTATCGAAAACAAAACACTCCTCCAAGCCTGGAAGAAACACGCAATCGAAAAGGAAAACCTGAACGTGCGCGTAGGCCGTTGGAATGTCCCCGGCAAACCCATTGCGATTCTGGTTGATTTTTCTCCTTATTATAATAGAAAGGACGAGATTTATTTTTGGATGTGGGAAAAATACGGTATCGATTCTACGGTTGCTTATGGCGACTACGATGAAGCATCCATGTTTGCATACGCTACCGGATTGGTTATCGAAAGTTTATATAAATTCCTTCAATTGCAAGATAAAAAAGTGATTGCCCATTTGAATGAATGGATGCTGGGAATGGCCGCGCTCTACATTCGCGACAAGATTCCTGCTATTGCAACCATTTTTACTACCCATGCTACTTCCATTGGCCGTTCTATTTGCGGGAATAACAAGCCTTTATACGATCAGCTCGAAAATTACAACGGCGATCAGATGGCCCGCGAATTGAACATGGAGGGGAAACATTTCTTAGAAAAACGGACTGCACATGAGGTCGATTGTTTCACAACTGTAAGTGAAATTACCGGAAAAGAATGCAGGCAATTGCTTGGAAAGAATCCGGATGTCATCACGCCCAACGGTTTTGAAGCCAATTTCGTTCCCAAAGGGAAAGCGTTTGACACAAAGCGGAAAGCGGCGCGCAAAACGTTTATCCGGGTGGCCGAACAACTGACCGGCACACAAATTCCGGCGGATGCTTTTTTGCTGGCAACGAGTGGACGGTACGAATATAAAAACAAAGGCATCGATGTTTTCATCGAAGCGATTCACCGGGTCAAACAAGCGCAACCCAAACGTCCGGTTATTGCGTTTATATTGGTTCCCGCGTGGATAAAAGGCCCGCGGCAGGACTTGCAGGAACGGTTGAAAGAAAAACTTCCGGTTGATTTTCCTTTGCCTTCTCCTTATTATACACACGATTTGTTTGAAACGCATAATGATAAAGTTTTGGGTTATCTTCAATGCCTGAATTTTATGAATCAGGAAGAAAATCCGGTCAAAATTATTTTTGTCCCTTCCTATTTGAATGGGAATGACGGGATTTTTAATTTACCGTATTATGATTTGCTGATAGGATTGGATTTGACGGTTTTTCCTTCGTATTACGAACCGTGGGGCTATACTCCGCTGGAAAGTATTGCTTTTCACGTGCCGACAATCACCACCAATCTGGCCGGTTTTGGTTTATGGGCTGAAACAGAGGGAGCGGGCGATTTAAATTCCGGTGTGGAAGTCATTGAAAGAACCGATACGAATTATTTTGAGGTGGCTGAAAAAATTAAAAATACAATTATACGATATGCGGAATACGATTCCAATCAAGTTTCAGCAACAAGAGAAGCCGCTTATGTGTTATCAGAGAAAGCCTCTTGGTCACATTTCATCAAATATTACTTAGAAGCGTATAGTATTGCATTGGAAAATACCCCTAAATCCCCTAAAGGGGACTTGGAGCAGTGATATTTTCAAAAGAGCAAATAAAAAATAATGATAATCCGTACTCCGCGAAGTCCCCTTTAGGGGATTTAGGGGTGTCTTTAATAAAAAAATATTATTATGGCAAAAATCAAGGCAAATAATGCAAATGAACCTGTCTGGCGTGAAAGCAATGTCCGTTCCAGGATGCCGCAGGAATTGAAAGTTCTGGACGAAATTGCCCATAACTTGTGGTGGGTGTGGAATTATGAAGCAAGCGATTTATTTTCCGAAATTGACAAAAAACTTTGGTCGAAAACGGAAGGAAACCCGGTTTTACTGCTGCAAAGCCTTTCATACGCCCGTTTGGAAGAAATCACAAAGGATAAAGCGCTCATGAATTCCATCCAATCGGTATATGCCCGGTTCAAAGCGTATATGGACGAACCCAAAAATACAGCCATTCCAAGCGTTGCTTATTTCAGTATGGAATACGGTTTGACCAATGTCTTGAAAATCTATTCGGGCGGTCTGGGCGTTTTAGCCGGCGATTATATCAAAGAAGCGAGCGATATTCATGCCGACTTGACGGCGGTAGGTTTTTTATACCGTTACGGTTATTTTACCCAATCCTTGTCGATGGACGGACAGCAAATTGCCAATTATGAATCGCAACACTTTGACCAACTTCCGATTACCCAGGTATTGGACACAGAAGGCAAACCGCTGGTGATTGAAATTCCTTACAGTTCGTTTGTGGTCTATTCCCACGTGTGGGTAGTCAATGTTGGCCGTATCAAATTGTATTTGTTGGACACCGATGTGGACCAGAACAGCGAATGGGATCGTTCCATAACGGCTCAATTATATGGCGGCGACAACGAAAACCGCCTCAAACAAGAATATTTACTGGGTGTGGGCGGTATCTTGTTGTTAGACAAATTAGGTATCAAAAAACAGGTTTACCATTGCAACGAAGGTCACGCCGCTTTGATTAATGCCCAACGTCTGGTAAATTACATTCAAAACGATCACTTGGATTTCAATCAGGCATTGGAAGTGGTAAAATCTTCTGCTTTATATACTTGCCATACTCCGGTTCCGGCAGGACACGATTATTTTGAAGAACCTTTGTTCCAAAAATACCTGAACCATTTTCCCGACCGGTTGGGTATATCCTGGCAGGAATTTATGGATATGGGACGGGCCAATTCCGGAAGCAATGAAAAATTCTCCATGAGCGTTTTTGCGTTGAATACGTGCCAGGAAGCCAACGGCGTTTCGTTCTTGCACGGGGAAGTTTCCAAAAAGATGTTTGCTCCGATTTGGAAAGGCTATTACGCACAGGAATCGCACGTCAGTTATGTGACCAATGGCGTCCACATGCCTACGTGGGCCGCTTCGGAATGGCGTAAGTTTTATGAAAAATATTTTGATAAGAATTTCTATAACGATCAATCCAACCCGGCTGTTTGGGAAAAGATTTACCATGTGGCCGACCATGAAGTATGGGATATCCGCATGACGTTGAAAAACCGGTTGGTAAAACACATCCGCGAATCGTTCAAAGACAATTGGTTGAAAAACCAGGGCGATCCTTCCAAGGTGGTTTCTATCCTTGAAAAAATCAATCCGAATGCGCTGTTGATTGGCTTTGGCCGGCGTTTTGCTACCTACAAACGGGCGCATCTGCTTTTTACGGATTTGGAACGATTGGCAAAAATTGTCAATAACCCGCTTTATCCGGTACAAATTATTTATACGGGAAAAGCGCATCCGGCAGATGGCGGCGGACAAGGCTTGATCAAGCATATTGTGGAAATTTCGCGCCGTCCCGAATTTTTAGGAAAAATCATTTTCCTCGAAAACTACGACATGCGTTTGGCCAAACGCTTGGTTTCCGGTGTGGATATTTGGTTAAATACACCGACCCGCCCGTTGGAAGCTTCCGGTACATCGGGAGAAAAAGCGGAAATGAATGGCGTGTTAAACTTTTCGGTCTTAGATGGTTGGTGGTACGAAGGCTACCGCGAAGGAGCCGGTTGGGCTTTGACGGAAAAACGCACGTATGAAAATCAGCAATTCCAGGATCAGCTGGATGCGGCAACGATTTATTCCATGTTGGAAAACGAAGTCATTCCTTTGTATTACGCCAAAAACAGCAAGGGCTACTCTCCGGAATGGATTCAATATATCAAAAATTCCATTGCCCAGATTGCGCCTAATTACACGACTAAACGGATGTTTGACGATTATACCAATCGTTTTTACAATGTTTTGGCCAATCGTTCCACAGAATTGATTAAAAATGATTTTTCCAAAGCCAAAGAACTGGCCGCCTGGAAAGAAGAAGTATCCGCCCATTGGGACGAAATAGAAGTGGTTTCCGTCAATTACGATGACAATCACGGATTGGAAGTCGGCGGCGCCATTTCCGCGCATGTAGTTCTGGATAAACACGGGCTTCAAGGAGATTTGGGAATGGAAGTCGTTCAAATGCGCACCGATCCGGCCACCAATGTGGATGTGATAAAAGTGGAAGCCCTGAAATTGGAAAAAACGGAAGGAACGAAATTGTATTTCTCCACCCAAATAACAGCGGCGCAAGCAGGTACGTTCAAGTTTGGCATGCGGATTTATCCGTCGAACAAAGACATTCCGCACCGTCAGGATTTCGCGTATGTGAAGTGGATTAATATCTAACAAAAAGGTCACCATCTAAAGACCAATGTTAAATCATTGGTCTTTCGTTTTTTTCTTCGTTCTTCGTATAAAAGTATTAAATACCGCAGATGCGATTGGGGTACTATAGTTTGAATGTTAAAAAATAGAAAAAAATACGCATTCCGACAAATAAAAAAATATTCTTTTTCCTTCATTTAAAAAAAAGTTCCAAATTACCAAAACAAACAAATAATGGGAATCTAATCTTTTCCGGTTATAAAAAGTGACATAAAATTTAGTTTTTTTCATTCTATCCATTTATTATTTATTCTGAAATTTGCTGCACATTTTTTTTAAGATTACTAACTATTATAAATAATAAATTCGTATGAAAATTAACATTCATGTTCATTTTTTATTGTTGCTGACTTTTATGTTTGCTATCTGCATCAATTCCAAAGCGCAAGTAACCGTCGGAAGCCTTCTGGATCCGCAAGAAGGCGCATTATTAGAGTTTAAAGAGAAGGAAATAAGCCCTTCCGATTCTGCCACTGCCACCAAAGGAGTCTTATTACCTAAAGTGAGTTTGGCTGCGTATAATGAGTTGTCCCCCTTGTTTACAACCACAGCAGAACCACAAAAAACAACTTCCAAAGGGATGTTTGTTTATAATATAAACCGGAATGCCCTTGGGTTGAAGACCGGATTACATGTATGGAACGGCGAGGAATGGATTTCCGTAACAAGTAGCGGTTCACCCGGCAGCGGCACTATAGAGCCGGATTCACCCGAATTTTCAATCAACTGCGGATCGATAGATGTTTCCCAAACGAACCTGAAAAAAGGGGAACCTTCTACAGGATACATCTCCCTGCGTATTAGTGCGCCGGTCAGTGCAGCCGGCAACTCCTATTATATTCAAACCGATTCGGTAAACGGCGTCCAATATGAAGCTACAGGTAAAATCAATGGCGGAACACAATTCGTAATCCTCGAATCCAATGGCGGAACCCCTCTGCAAAGCGGAATATTTTATTACACAATTACTTCCAACAGTTCGAATAGAAATGCGTCCTCCTGTTCTGCTGATATTCCTGTCATAGGGAAAGCCATCAATATTCTTATTTATGGAAAAGATAATAATGAAGGCTGGGATATAATTGGAAACAACAAGGATCGCGGCGTATCGCTTATTCTTCAAAACAGCAAATTATTCGGTCTCAACAAAAATCCCTATTCCTATTGTCCCGTTGAAGAAATAAACGTTACACGTTCATCAAACTCCGCAGTAGTAAGAAGTTACGATTCATTTGACATTATCCTGATTTCCTACGATTTCCGCATTCCGGGATCAGCGATGAGAGATTCGCTTATCAACTTTGTAAACAGGGGAGGAGTCCTGATCCATTGTATTGAATCCGGCTCTTTTACTAAAGATCCGGTTGCACAACTGCATACAGCGCTTTTTGGAGAATCTTTTAACTCAATAGACGTAAAGGACAACATGTTTACTTTGCGAGGAAATAATCCGTATGTAAACGGCATCTACAGGAATTTGACCGGCAAACGAATCGGACGGGATGGAGGAGATAACGTTGTATTTAATCTATCGGATAAAGTAAAAGCTAAGGTAGATATACTTGCTGTGGATGCTTTAAATCGTCCTATGGCCATCAAACACAAGCAAAAACCCTATTTCGTATTTGGAGATGCCGGTATATTCTGTGGAGGTAGATTTGATTTTGTTTTAGGATCCAAAGAATACCGTCCGCTTCAGGTAACAAATGACGGAATACCACAGATAAGGTCAAACAAGGAGACTTACGACGATGTTTACAATGCGCACTTCTTTACCAATATCATCATGTGGGCTATCAACTATCGACAGTCGGATAGACAAGGCATAACGACTGATGATTAATGATTCTAATTAATTTGTTATGTTTTAGCCGGAGAAAAAAAAGTGTTTTTCTCCGGCTTTTTTTATTTAGAAACCAGACTATTTTACTGTAATTTTATTTGATCAAAGCGTGCCCTGTCATTTCTTCCGGTTGTTTCAAACCCAAGATATGCAAAATGCTGGGCGCCACGTCCGCCAATTTGCCGTTTTCCACTTTGGCGTCTTTATTTTCAGATACAAAAACAAAGGGAACCGGATTCAAAGAATGGGCGGTATTGGGACTGCCGTCATCGTTCTGCGCATAATCGGCATTGCCGTGGTCGGCTATAATGATGGATTCGTATCCGTTGGCTTTTGCCGCTTCAATCGTATCTTTCAAACAGGAATCTACTGCTACAATTGCTTTTTCTATGGCTTCGTAAACGCCGGTGTGGCCGACCATATCGCCGTTGGCATAGTTGACAACGATAAATTCAAATTGTTGGGATTGAATGGCTTTCACCAATTGGTCTTTCACTTCGTAAGCAGACATTTCGGGTTTCAAATCGTACGTGGCCACTTTGGGTGAAGCTACCAGAATCCGTTCTTCCCCTTCGTAAGGAGCTTCGCGACCGCCATTGAAGAAGAATGTGACATGTGCATATTTTTCGGTTTCCGCAATATGCAATTGTTTCAAATTCAAACCGGCCAAAAATTCGCCTAAAGTATTATCCACATTGTCTTTATCAAACAATATATGTACGTTTTTGAAGGTCGGGTCATAAGGAGTCATCGTGAAATACTGGAGATTGGGAACGGTATGCATCCCCAGTTCCGGCATATCTTGTTGAGAGAGAACGATGGTCAATTCTTTGGCGCGGTCGTTCCGGTAATTGAAGAAAATAACCACGTCTCCTTCTTCTATTACTGACACCGGTTTCCCGTCTTTTACACAAACGATGGGTTTGATAAATTCATCGGTTACGCCATCCAGGTAGGATTGTTCCACAGCGTCTATGGGATTCTCGGTAGGCGTTCCGACTCCGTTTACCAATAATTCGTAAGCCTCTTTCACCCGTTCCCAACGTTTATCGCGATCCATTGCATAGTAACGTCCTACGATAGAAGCGATTTGACCGGTTGTTTTTTTCAAATGGTCTTCCAGTTCGCGGATAAAACCGGCGCCGCTTTTGGGGTCGGTATCGCGACCATCCATGAAGCAATGCACAAACGTTTTATCTACGCCATAGATTTTGCTGATATCCGTCAGTTTGAATAAATGCTCTAAAGAACTGTGTACGCCGCCGTTGGAAACCAATCCCATCAAATGAATCTGCTTGTTGTTTTCTTTTGCATACGTATAAGCCCGCCGGATTTCCGGATTTTCAAGAATAGAATTGTCGCGTGCAGCGATATTGATTTTCACCAAATCCTGATAGACTACGCGGCCGGCGCCGATATTCAAGTGGCCGACTTCCGAATTTCCCATTTGTCCGTCGGGCAAACCAACGTTTTCGCCGGAAGCTTGCAATTGTGAATAAGGATAATTCGCTAAAAGATAATCCCAGTAAGGTGTTTTTGTACTGTATATTACATCTCTTTTGGTACGGTCGCCAAATCCCCAACCATCGAGGATAACCAATAATGCGTTCTTTTTTGCCATGACTAAAAATACTATGAAATTGTTAATTTAATAATGCAAAGGTACAAAAATCATTTTATTTTTCGCACAGCCTCCAATAAAGGTTCCACTGAAAGTGGCTGCCCCGTCGCTTGCACCATCCATTGATTGGGCGTCTACCGACCCAAACGGAAAATGCGATCCACTTCGCCGGCAAACTCATGCCCCGAAAGATATTGTTCCAATTGAAATTCAATCAGTTGCCCGAAAGAATAGGCGGATAAATACAAGGGATAACTGATCGTATGAGAATAAATTCCCAAAACAGGTTCATCCCGGATTCCGAATACCGGT
>JAISKT010000260.1 GCA_031261295.1 Candidatus Symbiothrix sp.
GTTTCATTGCCTCATGGAACAGGTAAGCAAGTTAGGGTTCTCGCGTTAGTTACTCCCGATCAGGAAGCTGCTGCTAAAGAAGCAGGAGCCGACTATGTAGGGCTTGATGAATATATTGATAAAATTAAAGGCGGTTGGACCGATATCGATGTGATTATCACTCAACCGGCTATCATGGGTAAAATAGGCGCATTAGGTAGAGTATTAGGTCCTCGCGGATTGATGCCCAACCCCAAAAGCGGTACCGTTACCAATGATGTAGCTACTGCCGTAAAAGAAGTAAAACAAGGTAAAATCGACTTCAAAGTAGATAAAGCCGGTATTGTTCATACTTCCGTCGGTAAAGTATCCTTTACTCCGGATCAAATCCGTGACAACGCCAAAGAATTCGTTGCCACACTTCTCAAGTTGAAACCTACTGCAGCTAAGGGTACGTACGTTAAGAGTGTTTATCTTTCAAGTACTATGAGTCCGGGTCTGAGGATAGATCCTAAATCAGTAGATGAAATTTAAAATGATTGAATGATGAGAAAGGAAGATAAATCAATTGTTATCAAACAAATTGCTACTACCGTAGGCGAATATACAAACTTCTATTTAACGGATATTGCTACACTGAATGCAGCAAAGACAAGTAGTTTAAGAAGGGAATGTAACAAGGAAGATATTAAATTAGTTGTTGTAAAAAACACCTTGTTTAAGAAAGCTTTGGAACAAGTAGGGGGAGATTTTTCTGCATTAGATCCTGCTTTGAAAGGAAATACGGCGATTATGTTTTCCAACAATGCCAACAGCCCGGCAAAGTTGATCAAAACATTTGCGAAAGGAACCGATATTCCTAAATTAAAAGCGGCTTATGTACAGGAAGGGTTCTATATAGGAGCCGAAAATCTGGATTTACTGGTTTCTATCAAGAGTAAAAATGAACTTATCGGTGATGTGATTGCCTTGTTGCAATCGCCCGCCAAGAATGTTATTTCGGCTCTTCAATCGGGTGGTCAAACCATCCACGGAGTTTTAAAAACTCTCGCAGAGAGATCTTAAGGAGCTTAAGCCCCTTAAGCCTCTTAAGATTCTTAAGAAAAAAAATAAAAAACAAACAAATTAAAAATTATACAAAAATGGCAGATTTGAAAGCTTTTGCTGAACAATTAGTAAACTTAACCGTAAAGGAAGTAAACGAACTTGCAGAAATTCTAAAATCAGAATATGGTATTGAACCGGCTGCTGCTGCGGTTGCTGTTGCTGCAGGTCCTGCTGCTGCCGCTGAAGCCGTTGAAGAAAAAACATCTTTCGATGTGGTTTTGAAAGGCCCGGGCGCAAATAAATTGGCTATCGTTAAATTAGTAAAAGAATTGACAGGTCTTGGTTTGAAAGAAGCAAAAGACATTGTTGACAGTGCACCGGCTCCATTGAAAGAAGGTGTTTCTAAAGACGAAGCTGAAGCATTGAAGAAATCATTGGAAGAAGCAGGAGCAGAAGTTGAGCTTAAATAACAAGTGCTCTTATACAGTCTATGGTTAAGAATCTCCTTCGGAAGGTTCTTAACCTTTTTGTGCTACAATACAATAAATGAAGTAAATGAAAGAAATGAAAATAATGAAGAAAATAATTTTATCCTCTTCTAATTCATTTCATTTCTTTCATTTTCTCATTTCTTTAATTAATAAAGTTCCAAATCCAGCAATAAATGTCTTCAATAACAATTAATAGTCAGAGAATAAATTTTGCTTCGATTAAAAATCCTTTCGAATATCCGGATTTTCTTGAAGTACAATTAAAGTCTTTTCAAGACTTTCTACAATTAGATACTCCTCCTGAAAAGAGAAAAAATGAAGGTTTGTATAAGGTATATACGGAGAATTTCCCGATTGCGGATACCCGTAATAACTTCGTGCTCGAATTTTTGGATTATTATATCGATCCGCCGCGCTATAGCATTGAAGAATGTATAGAAAGAGGATTGACCTATAGTGTTCCTTTAAAAGCCAAGTTAAAACTCTATTGTACCGACCCCGATCATGAAGATTTCGATACTGTCATTCAGGATGTTTATCTGGGTCCAATTCCTTACATGACAGACAGAGGAACTTTTGTGATCAATGGCGCAGAGCGCGTAGTTGTATCGCAATTACACCGTTCCCCGGGTGTTTTCTTTGGACAAAGTTTACACTCCAACGGAACAAAATTATATTCAGCCCGGATTATTCCTTTCAAAGGATCCTGGATTGAATTTGCGACCGATATAAATAATGTAATGTACGCTTATATCGACCGTAAAAAGAAATTGCCCGTAACAACACTTTTGAGAGCGATCGGCTTTGAAAGTGATAAAGATATTTTGGAAATTTTCAACCTGGCCGAAGAATACAAGGTGAATAAAACATCCTTGGCCAAGGCGGTCGGACGCAAACTGGCTGCCCGCGTTTTGAAAACCTGGGTGGAAGATTTCGTAGATGAAGATACCGGTGAAGTGGTTTCTATCGAACGTAACGAGGTATTGATCGACCGCGAAGTAGTGATCGAATCCAGCCATATTGAAGCTATCCTTGAATCGGGTGTTCAAACCATTTTGTTGCATCGGGAAGATCAAAATCTTTCCGATTATGCCATCATTTACAACACATTGCAAAAAGACCCGAGCAACTCGGAACGGGATGCGGTAGTTTATATTTACCGTCAGCTTCGGAATGCCGATCCTGCCGATGACGCCAGCGCACGGGAAGTCATCCAAAACTTGTTTTTCTCTGAAAAACGCTATGATTTGGGTGAAGTAGGACGTTACCGGATCAATAAAAAATTGAACCTGACGACTCCTTCCGATGTGAAAGTCCTGACCAAGGAAGATATTATTGAGATTATCAAATATCTGATTGAACTGATCAACTCCAAAGCCAACGTGGACGATATCGACCACTTGAGTAATCGTCGGGTTCGGACGGTTGGCGAACAATTATACAACCAATTCGGTATTGGTTTGGCGCGTATGGCGCGCACCATTCGTGAACGGATGAATGTACGTGATAATGAAGTATTTACCCCGATTGATCTGATCAACGCGAAGACGATTTCTTCCGTTGTCAATACATTCTTCGGAACAAATGCCTTGTCGCAGTTCATGGATCAGACCAATCCCTTGGCGGAAATTACCCACAAACGCCGTATGTCGGCTTTAGGGCCGGGCGGTTTGTCTCGTGAACGGGCCGGATTTGAGGTGCGTGACGTACACTATACGCACTACGGACGTCTTTGCCCGATTGAAACGCCGGAAGGGCCGAATATCGGTTTGATTTCTTCGCTTTGCGTTTATGCAAAAATCAATGATCTCGGATTTATTGAAACGCCTTATCGCAAAGTAGCAAAAGCAAAAGTAGATCTTTCTCCGGAAGGTCTTGTCTATTTGACGGCGGAAGAAGAAGAAGGCAAACTGATTGCGCAGGGAAATGCTCCGTTGAATGATGACGGCACATTTATTCGTAGCCGGGTGAAAGCTCGTCAGGATGCGGATTATCCGATTATAGCGCCGGAAGAAGTCGAATTGATGGACGTTTCGCCCACGCAAATCGCTTCGATTGCCGCTTCGTTGATTCCGTTCTTGGAACACGATGATGCTAACCGTGCGTTGATGGGTTCAAACATGATGCGCCAGGCAGTTCCTTTGTTGCGTCCCGAAGCGCCGATTATCGGTACCGGTATCGAAGGTCAGTTGATTCAGGATTCCCGCACGCAAATTACGGCGGAAGGCCCGGGAGAAGTGGTTTTCGTGGATGCTTCCCGCATTGATATTAAATATGACCGGACGGAAGATGCTGAATTTGTCAGCTTCGAATCGGCGGTTAAAACGTATAGTATTCCCAAGTTCAGGAAAACCAATCAAAATACAACGATTGACTTGCGCCCCATCATCCGTAAGGGAGACCGGGTGGTAAGAGATCAGATTTTGACCGAAGGATATTCTACCGAAAACGGGGAATTAGCATTGGGCAAAAACCTGAAAGTGGCATTCATGCCTTGGAAAGGATACAATTTTGAAGATGCTATCGTAATCAGCGAACGTGTAGTACGGGAAGATATTTTTACTTCCGTTCACGTGGACGAATACATTCTGGAAGTTCGCGAAACCAAACGCGGTGTCGAAGAATTGACCAGTGATATTCCAAACGTAAGCGAAGAAGCTACCAAAGATTTGGACGAAAACGGAATCATCCGTTTGGGAGCAAGAGTAGAGCCGGGCGATATTTTGATTGGTAAGATTACTCCGAAAGGGGAATCCGATCCTTCTCCGGAAGAAAAATTGCTTCGCGCCATCTTTGGAGAAAAAGCCGGAGATGTGAAAGACGCTTCTTTGAAAGCTTCTCCTTCCTTAAGAGGAGTTGTTATCGGAAGAAACTTGTTTTCCAAAGCGGCTAAAAAAGGGAAATCCCGTTTGAGCAATAAAGCCCGCCTTCCTCAATTGGATGATGAATTTGACGAAAAAGTAATTGAACTGAAAAATGTTCTGGTCGATAAATTACTGACTCTTACCGAAGGAAAAACATCCCAAGGAGTGAAAGACTTTATGAACGTGGAATTGGTGGCGAAAGGCGCCAAATTCATCCGTGAAGACTTACGGAAAATAGATTATGCTTCTGCTCAGGTTTCCAAATGGACAAATGATCCGGTGAAGAACGAAATGATCCGCGACCTGATTGTCAATTACCTGAAAAAATATAAAGAATTGGATGCTGAACTGAAACGTCAGAAATTCGATTATACGATAGGAGACGAACTGCCTACCGGTATCATTCAAATGGCAAAAGTATATATTGCCAAAAAACGTAAATTGCAGGTAGGGGATAAAATGGCCGGACGTCACGGGAATAAAGGGATTGTATCCCGGATTGTACGTGACGAAGACATGCCGTTCCTGGCAGACGGAACCTTGGTGGACATCGTGTTGAACCCGTTGGGTGTGCCTTCCCGTATGAACCTGGGACAAATCTTTGAAACCGTATTGGGTTGGGCCGGAAAGAATCTGGGTGTGAAATTTGCCACCCCGATTTTCGATGGAGCTTCCTTGGACGATTTGAATATATGGACAGACAAGGCAGGCGTTCCCCGTTATGGGAAAACCTATCTTTACGATGGCGGCACCGGCGAACGTTTCGACCAACCGGCCACTGTCGGGATTATCTATATGTTGAAACTGGGCCACATGGTGGACGATAAGATGCACGCCCGTTCCATCGGACCGTATTCTTTGATTACGCAACAGCCGTTGGGTGGTAAGGCGCAATTCGGAGGTCAACGTTTCGGGGAAATGGAAGTTTGGGCGCTGGAAGCCTTCGGTGCGTCATTCATCCTGCAGGAAGTGCTTACCATCAAGTCTGACGACGTAGTAGGCCGTGCCAAAGCGTACGAAGCAATTGTAAAAGGTGATCCGATGCCAACTCCGGGAATCCCCGAATCATTGAATGTATTGCTGCACGAAATGAGAGGTTTGGCTTTAAATATTACGTTAGAATAAGATAAACAACTAAAAACTAAAAACTAAAAACTAAAAGTTGGCTGACGCCTGTTACTGCGCTTCGCGCAACTTTTAGTTCTTAGTTTTTAGTTCTTAACTCCAAATATTATGGCTTTTAGAAAAGAAAATAAGACAAAGACTTTTACCAAGATATCGATTGGCTTGGCTTCTCCGGATGAGATTTTGGCGCAATCCAGTGGCGAAGTATTAAAACCGGAAACAATCAATTATCGTACCTACAAGCCTGAACGGGACGGTTTGTTTTGCGAACGTATTTTCGGCCCTGTAAAGGATTATGAATGCCATTGCGGTAAATACAAACGTATCCGTTACAAAGGAATCGTTTGCGACCGTTGCGGTGTGGAAGTAACCGAAAAGAAAGTACGGCGCGAACGGATGGGACATATCTACTTGGTAGTCCCTGTGGCCCATATCTGGTATTTCCGTTCATTGCCTAATAAAATAGGTTACCTGTTGGGATTACCGACCAAAAAATTGGATTCCGTTATCTATTACGAACGTTACGTGGTGGTTCAACCGGGTGTCGTTCAGGAAAAAGCGACTTATGATTTGCTTTCGGAAGAAGAATACCTGGATGTTTTGGAAAATCTTCCGGCCGGCAACCAACAATTGGACGATACCGACCCCAATAAATTTATTGCCAAGATGGGAGCGGAAGCGATTGACGACCTTTTGTCCCGTTTGGATTTGGATGTCCTTTCGTATGATTTGCGTCACAAAGCCGGTAATGATACTTCTCAACAACGGAAAACCGAAGCATTGAAACGCTTGCAGGTAGTGGAATCGTTCCGTATATCGAAAGGAAAAAACAAGCCGGAATGGATGATTGTGAAAGTTGTTCCGGTGATTCCTCCCGAATTGCGCCCGCTGGTTCCATTGGATGGCGGCCGTTTTGCTACTTCGGATTTGAACGACTTGTATCGCCGGGTAATTATCCGCAACAACCGTCTGAAACGCTTGATTGACATCAAAGCGCCGGAAGTGATTTTGCGTAATGAAAAACGTATGCTTCAGGAATCGGTGGATTCGTTGTTTGACAACTCACGCAAATCCAGCGCTGTTAAAACCGATGCCAACCGTCCGTTGAAATCACTGTCCGACAGTTTGAAAGGGAAACAAGGCCGTTTCCGTCAGAACTTGTTGGGTAAACGTGTCGATTATTCGGCCCGTTCGGTAATTGTGGTAGGCCCCGAATTGAAAATGCACGAATGCGGTATTCCGAAAGGAATGGCTGCAGAACTTTATAAACCGTTTATCATCCGCAAATTAATTGACCGCGGTATTGTTAAAACGGTTAAATCGGCTAAGAAAATTGTGGATCGGAAAGAACCGGTTGTTTGGGATATCCTTGAATATGTAATGAAAGGTCATCCGGTCTTGTTGAACCGCGCTCCGACCTTGCACCGTTTGGGTATCCAGGCTTTCCAACCGAAATTGATTGAAGGAAAAGCTATCCAGTTGCACCCGCTTTCTTGTACGGCATTCAACGCCGACTTCGACGGTGACCAGATGGCTGTCCATCTTCCGTTAGGAAACGAAGCCATTTTGGAAGCGCAAATGTTGATGTTGGCTTCCCACAATATTTTGAATCCTGCCAATGGCGCACCGATCACAGTTCCTTCCCAGGACATGGTGTTGGGTTTGTTTTATATCACCAAACTTCGCAAAGGAGCCAAAGGTTCCGGCTTGCGGTTCTACGGGCCGGAAGAAGCGGTAATTGCTTACAACGAAGGAAAAGTGGATATTCACGCGCCGATTAAAATTTACGTGGACGATATTGACAAAAACGGAAACCCCATCAATCACATGATTGAAACTTCGGTAGGCCGCGTCATGGTCAATGAATTTGTGCCGAGGGAAGTAGGTTATATTGATGAAGAATTATCCAAGAAATCGTTGCGGGATATTATTGGTAAGGTAATCAAAGTGTGCGGTGTAGCCCGGACGGCTCAATTTTTGGACGACATCAAGAACTTGGGTTATACGATGGCTTTCAAGGGCGGTTTGTCTTTCAACCTGGACGATATTATTATCCCGAAGGAAAAGGAAACGCTTGTACAGGAAGGTTACGACGAAGTAGAACAAATTCTGAATAACTACAATATGGGTGTAATCACCTATAATGAACGTTACAATCAGATTATCGATACCTGGACGCACGTCAATTCTCGTTTGTCCGACATTTTGATGAAGCAACTCCGCGAAGACGACCAAGGTTTCAACTCTGTATTCATGATGTTGGAATCCGGCGCCCGTGGAAGTAAAGAACAGATTCGTCAGTTGTCAGGAATGCGTGGTTTGATGGCCAAGCCGCAAAAGGCGGGCGCTGAAGGCGGGCAGATCATTGAAAACCCTATCCTTTCGAACTTCAAAGAAGGTCTGTCGGTGTTAGAGTATTTTATCTCTACGCACGGCGCCCGGAAAGGGTTGGCGGATACGGCTTTGAAAACAGCGGATGCAGGTTATCTGACTCGTCGTTTGGTGGACGTATCCCACGATGTGATTATCAATGAAGAAGACTGCGGAACCTTGCGTGGTTTGGTGGCTACCGAATTGAAAAACAACGAAGAAGTGGTTGCTTCCCTTTACGAACGTATTTTGGGACGTACCTCCGTACACGATATTCAACATCCGATTACCGGGGAAATCTTAGTGAGCGCCGGCGATGAAATTACGGAAGATGTGGCCGAAGCGATTCAAAATTCACCCATCGAACGGGTGGAAATCCGTTCGGTATTGACTTGCGAATCCAAGAAAGGCGTTTGCGCCAAATGTTACGGACGTAACCTGGCGACCGGCAAAATGGTACAGAAAGGGGAAGCTGTGGGAGTGATTGCTGCTCAATCTATTGGGGAGCCGGGTACTCAGTTGACCTTGCGTACGTTCCACGTTGGTGGGGTTGCTTCTAATATCGCAACAGAAAATAATGTCACCTCCAAATATGATGGTATCCTGGAAATTGATGAATTGCGTACGGTAGATGCCTTGGACGATGCGGGTAAAAAGCACCAGATCGTTATCAGCCGTCTTGCTGAATTGCGTATTATCGACCCGAATACCCGGATTATTTTGGCGACACATAACATTCCTTATGCTGCCAAACTGTTCTTTAAGAATGGGAATAAAGTGAAAAAAGGCGATGTAATTATCGAGTGGGACCCGTTCAATGCCGTTATCGTATCGGAAGCTACCGGTACAATCACTTTTGAAAACGTGATTGAAAATGTTACGTATAAGAATGAGTACGATGAACAAACGGGTTTGAAAGAGAAAATCATTATTGAATCCCGTGATAAAACGAAAGTTCCTGCCGCACACATCCTGAACGAAAAAGGGGTTACGGTAAGAACGTATAACTTGCCTTTGGGCGCTCACGTGGTGATAGAAGAAGGCGATAAGGTGAAATTAGGCGAAGTGCTTGTAAAAATTCCGCGTGCTGTAGGTAAAGCAGGGGATATTACCGGGGGGCTTCCCCGTGTAACGGAATTGTTTGAAGCCCGTAATCCTTCGAATCCTGCAGTCGTTTCCGAAATCGACGGTGAAATTTCATTCGGTAAAATCAAACGCGGGAATCGTGAAGTAACGGTAACTTCTAAAACAGGCGAATTCAAAACTTATCTTGTTTCTTTGTCAAAACAAATCCTGGTACAGGAAAACGACTACGTGCGTGCCGGTACGCCGCTTTCAGACGGAGCGATTACGCCTTCCGACATTCTGGCCATCAGCGGTCCGACATCCGTTCAGGAATATATTGTGAACGAAGTGCAAGATGTATATCGTCTGCAAGGGGTGAAAATCAACGACAAACACTTTGAGGTGATTGTTCGCCAGATGATGCGTAAGGTGGAAATTGTAGAACCGGGCGACACCCGTTTCTTAGAGCAGCAATTGGTGGACAAAAACGATGTGATGGAAGAAAACGACCGTATCTGGAGCAAAAAAGTAATATTGGATGCAGGTGATTCTCCCAACTTGAAACCGGGCCAGATTGTGACGGCGCGTAAACTGCGTGACGAAAATTCCGCATTGAAACGCCGCGATATGAAATTAGTGGAAGTCAGGGACGCTGTTCCGGCCACTGCCAACCAGGTGCTTCAGGGAATCACTCGTGCAGCCTTGCAAACGACCAGCTTTATGTCGGCAGCTTCTTTCCAGGAAACCACGAAGGTACTGAATGAAGCCGCTATCAATGGCAAAGTAGATAAATTGGAAGGGATGAAAGAAAATGTGATTTGCGGTCACTTGATTCCTGCCGGTACCGGTTTGAAAGATTACGAGAAAATCATTGTCGGAAGCAAAGAAGACTTTGAGCGGGCACATGCCGCCTCAGGCCGTTCGCGGACTTTTGCAACCCCTGTGACAACAATAGACGACGAAGATTAATTCTTCCTGTCATTTAGAGCAAAGCGAGAAATCGAATGCGGAGCCGTAGGATTTACGGAACCAATTCGATTTCTCGCTTTTTTTTATGTAGGAAAACAGCATTGGTTCTAAAAAAAATATGTATTTTTGCAACATGCGGTGATCAATAAACAAATCAGCCTTTTTGTCTTTGATTTCAGCACCAAACTTTATTTTACTAAAACAACTTATAAAGACATGTGTAACACAAAATTGGAGACAAAAAAATTGAGTAAGTACATGAATCTGCTGAACGATTGGGGATTCAAGTACATTTTTAACAAAGAAGAAAAATTGATCCATTTCCTGAACTTGCTCTTTGAAGGGAAAGAGGAAATAAAGAGTATCACTT
>JAISKT010000292.1 GCA_031261295.1 Candidatus Symbiothrix sp.
ATAGAAGATCTTCATCATTTTGATGCCATGGTGGCTCATGAATATTACGATTTGAATATAGATGTAGTAGGTTTAACAAAAACCGGATTTCCTTTCGGTGGAATGTATCAACCGGATGCAGCCTCCACATTAACTGATGGAAACGGCTATTTAGAAGATTATCGTATCGAATCGTATTTAGGACGTTTGAATTATGATTATGATGATAAATATTATTTATCGGCAAGTCTCCGTAGTGATGCATCCTCCCGTTTTCCTGAAGATTTTCGATGGGAAACGTTTTGGAGTGTCGGTGGTAATTACCGTATTTCTAAAGAAGCATTTATGGAAGATTACAGCGATTGGTTAGACAACTTAGCAATAAGAGCCAGTTATGGGATACAAGGAAATGACAACCTGTTGACAACAAGAGATGGCGTTTCGGTTTCGGATTTTTATCCATGGCAATCACTTTACGATTTAAGTTGGGCTAACGGGAATGAATCGGGAGCATTAGTAACTTCTATCGAGAATGATAAATTATCATGGGAAAGAATTGCTACCTTCAATACAGGTTTGGATGTTTCATTATGGGATAGTCGTTTGCAAGTGGGTTTGGAATATTTTCATCGGAAAACCAATGATTTATTATTGCCTTATCCATTGCCCTTATCTTCCGGATTTTCTTCTTACAACCGAAATTCGGGAAATATGTTAAATTCCGGATTTGAGCTGTTGCTTTCCGGTAAAATCATTAAAACACAAGATTTGGAATGGAGTGCTACTTTGATGGGTTCTCGTATTCGCAATAAAGTGTTGAAACTGACGGATGATGGAGAAGATATTCTATCGGGAAGTTATATTATTCGTGAAGGAGAACCCTTGTATTCACTCTACGTAGTACGCTCTGCCGGAGTTGATCCTCTCAATGGCGATCCTCTTTATTGGGCTACAGTAGATGCAAATGGAGATGACGTAGATCCTTATATCACTACAAGTTCTGTACTTGCTAATCAATCCCGTTATGTGGCAGGTTCCAAATATCCGGATTTTTATGGCTCAATCAGTACAGATCTCAAATATAAAGCATTCGATTTTTCTATTGCTACCAATTATTCTTATGGTGGAAAAATGCTTGATGGCGTATATAATACCTTGATGAGTTTCGGTTATGCGGCTCAAGCCAAACATAAAAATTTAGAAAGAGCATGGAAAAAACCGGGAGATGTAACAGATTTACACCGATATGAAATTAATGGTTCCTATCCTGTGACTGATAATCAATTAATTGATGCTTCTTATTTTTCAATTAAAAATATCACGTTAGGTTACACACTTGCTTCAAAAATATCTAAAAAAGCGGGTATTAAAACACTTCGAGTATATGCAGCCGCCGATAACGTGGCTATTTTTACTCATTTGAAAGGAACGAATCCTCAATATAGTATTAATAGTGGTACCGATTTTGTATATGCGCCTACACGCACATTCTCTCTCGGAATTGATTTGAAATTTTAATAAGCGAATTGATAGATAACAAAAAAACAACAAATATGAAAAATTTAAAATATTTATTAATAGTCTCTTTGGCTCTTTTCTTCTATGCTTGTGAAGAAGGGACATTAGATACGGCACCAACCAATCAAGTTTCCGGAAAAGCAATTTTCAAAGACGTGGATGGTGCGCAAGTAGCGGTCAATGGTATATATCGTGCTTTATTCGTTCCAAGTTGGTCCGTAAGTTGGGCTTCAGAAAATCCAGGTATGTTGGCAACGAATTTAGCCAAAGATTTACACGGGGAAGATCATCTCATGGCAGCTCAAGGACAAGGTTGGTTCTTTTACGACTATGTATTTGGTGTGGATGGCGATTATACTACTACGAGTGGCCGTCAATATGCACAATGGAATTTCTATTATACAATAGTTTCTCAAGCCAATTATATTATTGCGCAAGAAGAGAATTTAGTCGCAATGGGCGCTCAAGGAAAAGATATAGTTGCACAGGCTTATACTTTACGTGGCATGGCATATACCAATTTGTATGAATGGTTTTGCCAAGGCAATTATGCCCTCAACAAAACAGCTCCGGGTGTACCTGTTTACACGGAACCGACAAATTCTGAAACAGAAGGCAAACCACGTGGAACGGTGGAAGATGTATTTGTACAAATCAACAATGATTTCAAAAGCGCTGTAGATTTGTTTACGGAAGCAGGTACTGCACAAACGCATCCTTCGCATTTGGATCTTTATGCCGCTAATCTTTTATGGGCGCGTGCTGCTTTAATTCAGGAAAATTGGGGCGATGCTGAAAAATATGCTAATGCTGCGTTGGCAAAACCTAATTTAACACGAGTAGCGACTATATCGGAGTTAGGGGCTTTTAATGATGTTAGTCACACCCCGGATGTCTTGTGGGGATTTGAAGTAATTACCGACCAAACAGGTCCGTATGCTTATTATCTATCTCACATGGATCCGGATGGAGGATATGGTGCTCGAGCACCTCAATGTATAGATGCATGGCTTTGGAGTCAACTGCCGGCTACCGATGCTCGTAAGACCGCTTGGTGGGAAGGTGCCACCAGCACAGTATATACCCCATATACTCAAATTAAATTCCGTTATTCAAATTTCACTACCAACTTGGGCGATGCAATTTATTTGCGTGCAGAAGAAGCGATTTTAATTGCTGCTGAGGCTGCTTGTCGTCAGAGCCATTATGGTGATGCCCGTAATTTGTTATTGGAATTAGGGTCAAAACGGGATACTGATTATGCAGCGAGATTAACGTCTCGTGCAGATGCTGCTACCTACAATGCAGATACGCACGGAGCATTTACCTCTTTGTTGGATGAGATTTTATTCCAACGTCGTGTTGAACTTTGGAGTGAAGGTTTGGGACGTGCTTATGATTTAAGACGGTTGAATTTGGGTTATACTCGTAATTATGCCGACACCAATCATCCTTCGAAACTAACACTTGAACCGGGCGATCTTCGCTTGGTTACTTTGATTCCTCAAAAGGAGTTTGATGGCAACAAATCATTTACAGTAGCTGATCAAAATCCGAGATAAAACAGTTTGAGTAAACATAGAAATAAACAGATATGAAAAAAATAAATTATATTTTAATGGCGGCAATCAGCCTTTTAGGTTTCATTGCTTGCGATCAGAATGAAACTGAAGGCACTATTTATGATGCTGCAAATAACGAAGCGTCATTTGCAAAAGCATCGGCAAGTTATACCTTTGGCACTGCAGATCCGGATGAATATCTCATCAAACTCCAACGAGGAAATGCTTCCGGAGCGGTGAATGTTCCTTTAACGGTAACCGATGATAGTGGTCTGTTTTCGATACCTACTGAGGCATCCTTTGCCGACGGAGCTTACGAAACTTCAGTTAAGGTTACTTTTAATCGTGATAATTTAGAGCCGGGGAAGGCTTACCCGATTAAGATTGCTATTCCAAACAATCCGATTAAAGAGCGAATTGTTAGTCAGACATTGACCATTACACGGGATTATGTTTGGGTATTGTTTACAAGTGGCACCTATACATCCGGTGTTTTTGGTGATTGGCCACAAGATTTATATAAAGTAGATGGTCTGGAAACGTATAAATTTCCATCAATATTCGTTGAGGGAGTGGATTTAGTTTTTTCTGTAGATCCAATTGGTGCAATTTCATTGCCTGGAGAATTGGATGATGGGGTTTATGAGTTTGCTACCGGTTATGTCTATGGAGATTACGGTCAGGTTTTAATTTATTTGGATCCGGATACGAATTATTCTATTTTTGACAGAGTCAGTCACTCCGCCATTTTCAGTAATTATTATATTACCGAATCCGGTGCCGGTTGGGGATGGAAGGACGATACATTCACTTGGTGAAATTAAAAATCAATATCTGATATTTAATAAAGGAAGCTGTTCGGGAAATCTGAGCAGCTTTTTTTATTTGTATTTTTTTACTATCTTTGTAAATGATATTATTTGATTACTTATGCCATGAATAATCCATCTATTGATAATATATTATCACTTATCGAAAAAACGCCCAATGCTCTTTTACAAGGAATCGCCGGGCGGGTAAAAATGCGCCGGTTGGAAAAAAACTTGACGCAGAGTGCATTGGCAAGTCGTGCCGGAATATCTTTAGCAAGCTATCGCCGCTTTGAGCGAACCGGTGAAATCGCTTTGCGAGGGCTTGTTATGCTGGCGATGGTCTTGGACATGACCGATGAATTTTCACAACTTTTCTCGGTAAAAACCTATCGAAATATAGATGAATTATTAAACACAAAGAATAATAAACGGAAAAGAGCCTCAAGAAATGGATAAGATAGAAACAGTCGAAATATCTATGGCCGGTAATCCGGTCGGCTGCATGGCTCTGACTCCGGATGATTTATGTGTTTTCGAATACAATGCGGATTATCTTAAAACCGGGCAATCCCTGTCGCCTTATTTCCTTCCTTTACAATCAGGCTTGTTCGTTGCCAAACGTAATCCGTTCAAAGGAGGTTTCGGAGTATTTGATGACAGTCTTCCGGATGGTTGGGGAAACTTATTATTAGACAGATATTTACAACAAAAAGGCATAGAGCCTTCCAAACTGACCATACTTCAACGTTTATCCCTTGTGGGCACGACCGGTCGCGGAGCATTGGAATATCGACCGGATAGAAGCGAATCCATACAAGAAGAATCGGTAGATTTTGATAAATTAGCTTTTGAATCCCAAAAAATTCTTACGAGCAATTACACAGGCGATTCTTTGGAAACTCTTTACAAATATGCCGGTTCCTCCGGAGGCGCCCGTCCCAAAATTTTTGTCTGGATAGAAGATAAGGAATGGTTAGTGAAATTCAAGACTTTCAACGATCCGATAGAGATTGGAAAAATAGAATATGAATGCTCATTGCTGGCGAAAGCATGTGGAATTGACATGCCCGAAACCCGCTTGTTTGAAGGTAAATATTTTGGTGTAGAACGGTTTGACAGAACACCTGCCGGTAAGATTCATACGATCAGTGTAGCCGGACTGTTAAATGCCGATTACCGGATTCCAAGTCTGGATTATTCTACTCTTTTGAAAATGTGTTTTGATCTGACTAAAGATATAGAACAGGTTTATTCCCTGTTCCGGTTAATGGTTTTTAATATTGTCATTTCGAATCGGGATGATCATGCAAAAAATTTTTCTTTTCAACTTAAAAATCAGGAATGGAAATTATCGCCGGCTTATGATCTGTTACCAAGTGTGGGTTTCAACGGTTATCATACCACCACAATCAATGGTCAAGGCGAGCCGGCCATGAACGATATCCTGACGGTTGCCACCAATGCAGGACTTTCAAAACAATCTGCTGAAGCTATTGTAGCGGAAATTGTTAAAAAGTGCAAAGCAGTCCGTTTTTTACGTAAATCTATGCCTGATTATCCGGTTTGAATAAGAATTATTTGTATTTTTGCAAACACGATTCAATTTTTAAAGCAACAAGAATGAAATTTATTAAACTTACTTTACTGATGTGTTTTTGCGCACTCTTCTGCCTAAACACAAATGCCCAAGGCTTGAAGGCCTTTCAATTGCCCAACGGACTTAGCGTCTTTGTTTGGGAAGATGAAAATGTACCCTACGTTTACGGATCGGTAGCAGTAAATGTAGGTGCTAAAGAAGATCCGGAAAATTATACCGGTTTGGCTCATTACTTGGAACATCTGTTGTTCAATGGAACGGACAAACTGGGGGCTTTGGACTGGGAAAAGGAAAAACCGGTTTACGAACAGATTATTGCCAAATATGATGAACGGGCTGCAACAACCGACCCTGCTCAGCGGACAGCTATCTCCAAAGAAATTAATCAACTGACCATTGAAGAGGCAAAATACAGCCGGCCGAATGAATTTTCAGGTTTGATTCAAAGTATGGGAGGTGCCGGTCTGAATGCCGGAACACGCTATGATTATACTACTTACCATAACGTATTTCCTCCCGGAGAAATCTATAAATGGTTGGATATTTATTCCGAACGATTGATTAATCCGGTATTCCGCAACTTTCAACCCGAATTGGAAAATGTATATGAAGAATACAACCTGTATCAGGATATACAAGAGAGATTGGTACAAGAATATATTCAAAGTATTATCTATGAGGGACATCCCTATGCCCGTCCTCTTATTGGCTTACCCGAACATTTGAAAAATCCGCAGTTAAGCCAATTAATTCAATTTTATAATACCTGGTATGTACCTGAAAATATGGCTTTGATATTAGTGGGAAATATTAAAACGAATGAAATCATACCTGTCATCAAAGAAAAATTCGGGCGTTTGGAGAATCGTCCCATTCCCGAAAGGAAACAATATCCCGACAATTTTGTAAAAGGGAGAAAAGAAGTGAATGCCAAAATAGCTCGTTATCCTCAGTTGCGATTAACATTTCCTGGAATATCACTTGCAAGTGAAGACAATATAGCCTTAGAGATTTGTACATCGATTCTCTCTAATTCCAGTAAAACAGGTTTAATTGATAAATTAGCTATTGACGGAGATATAATGGCTGTAGGCACCGACGTAGATAGCCACAAAGACAGAGGTACGATTCAAATTATTGCAATACCCTACTATGATGCTAATCAACGTCGTTTTGAATCACTGAAATCACTGGAAAAACAATTATTAAAAGAAGTCAAAAAACTACAGGAAGGACAATTTGAAGATTGGCTGGTTCAGTCAATAAAGAGCAAAATGATCCGGATGTTTGATCTTTATATGGAAGATCCGGCTACAAAAGGTGAACTTATTGAACAGGTAGTTATGTCTGGAAAAGATATAAATTATCTGATTGACTATAAGGAAATAGCGGCATCTATTACGACAGAACAAATTAAAGAAACCGCTAAGAAATACTTTGGTTCCGATTATTATGCCATCCATTTGAATGAAGGTAAACCTGCCAAAGGCAAAGAAATGGAAAAACCCGGTTACGATCCGATCATTCCTGTCCAAAATGCAGAATCCGACTATGCCAAAGTATTTAATTTATTGCCTGTTAAGCATTCAAAAGATATTTTTGCCAAGATGGATGAAGTGGAAATCAGACCCATTAATGATCTGTCTAAGCTATTCTACACCAAAAATCCGGAAAACGACATTTTTACATTAATGCTTAAATTTGGTGTCGGAACAAAACAAATGCCTAAATTGGAATTAGCTGTTCAGTTAATGAATAATGCCGGAATAATGGCGCAATTAGAAGCTCAGGAGTTCAAACAGGAACTCAGTAATTTGGGTGCAACCTGCCTGTATGATGTGGACGATAGTTATCTTTATGTGTTCATGTCCGGCTTTGAAGCCAATCTGGAAGCTGCTTGTAATTTAATGACACGGCAAATTTTGATCCCCAAATTAGATGAAAAACAATTGAGTAGTCTGGTAGGCGGGGAATACCAAGACCGGATCATTGAAAAAACAGACAATGGACGTTTGAGCAAAGCGTTGCGCGAATATTTGTTGTATCAGAAAAAATCGGAATACATCGATCGTTTGTCTTTGGACGATATTATGGCTTTATCCATTAGCAATCTTACCGGCGAATTTCAACGGGCAACCGATTATGAATCTCAAATTCATTATGTAGGCACGCTTCCGATGGATGAAGTGTATGATATTTTGAGTAAGAATTTACCATTAAAACAAGGAGAAAAAGAATCAACTTCTCCTTATATAAAAGAGCGTGTCAACTATACGGAAAATACGGTGCTGTTTTTACCAAACAGCGATGCTAAACAAAGTAGTATTTATTTCTATATTCAAGGAGATAATTACTCAAAAGAAAAAGATCCTTATCGAGATGCTTTTAATCAGTATTTTAGTGGAGGATTCACCGGTTTGGTATTAGAAGAAATCAGGGAACATCGTTCAATGGCTTATCATTCGGATGGTTTTTACCTGAATCCACCGGTTGCGAATAAAGAAGGTCATTTTATAGGAACAATTGGAACTCAAGCCGATAAAACGCTCGAAGCACTGGATGTATATATGGATTTATTGACCAATATGCCTCAATATCCTACTAAAATGTTTAATATCAAAAACTACTTGTTAGAATTTGCATCCATTACAAAACCCACTTTCAGGGACGTAAGTATTACGTATGAAGGGTGGAAATTGAGAGGGTATGATAAATCGCCTGCTGAAACGAATATTCGTACAATTGACAGCCTGACTTTCGATGATATTATTAAATTCTATAACGACAATATCAAAGGACGTCCGGTAGCCATTGCCATTGTCGGCAATCCGAAAATGATAGATGAAAAAGCCTTGGCAAAATATGGCAAGGTCATCAAATTATCACCCTCCAAGGTGTTTAGCGACAAATAGGATTTATAAAATCCGTCTTATCGAACGAAGTGAGAATGTGAAACATTCTCACTTCGTTTTCATATTAATCTTAAATAGATTTTATCTCCATTACTTTTTGCTTGAATTCTTCGTTGGAAGCGCGGGCTTTGTTCTTGATTTTCGTTTTGTAGGCATAAATTGTATTGACCGAATAATCTAAAAACTGCGCTATTTTTTCATTGTCATTGATTCCCAGCCGTATTAACGCATAAATACGCAAATCGGTATTCAACAATTCATCTTTTTTCAATTGGATTTGTTCTTCCGGCCGCAACAAACTATTGAATTCCTCTACAAAATTGGGGAACAACTTCAGGAAAATCCGGTCAAAACGGGAGTAAAGCGCTTCCCGCTCGCGGTGAGCATCCAAATCTTTCGGGATATTATTGATGTCGTCGTATTGTCTTGCCACCACTTTCCTTTTTACAAACTTCTGAAAGGCTTCCAGCTTATCAATAAATTCCGAATGCAGGCTAAAGAAATAACCGATGTACTCGTCTTTGATTTTATTCGCTTCCGTCAAATTCTCATTGGATTTCTGAATCAATTGTTTGGCCCGGTTCAAGTCTTTCAATTGTTTCCAAATGATAAAAAAAGCTACGATCAAAGCTACTAACAAAATCGAAATGAAAAGCAAGAAACCGGAAATCTTATCCCGCTGGTTCTCAATCATATTCATCCTTTCCCCTTCGATAATGGGCAGAATGTAGCCGATTTCCAATTGCCGGTGCCGGGCGTTATAGAAATATGCATCGTCAAGCGCTTGGCGGATATATTCGGCTGCATAAGTCAAATTACCTTCTTCGTAAAGGATTTTGGCCAGATTCCGCAGGGCAACCGCCTCTTTCGTGGACGATTTGATATCCGCTATGGCCGCTTCGATAAAATAGGATTTGGCTTCGTCCTTTTTCCCTTGTAAACTCAACAGGTAAGCAATGCTGGAGGTAGCGATCGCAAAATCATGCTCGGAATAATCATGCGAATCTATCATTTTCCGGTATGCTTCCAAAGCGCCTTCGTTGTTGTCCGATTTCATCCGTTTCAATCCCACCGCCAACCAATAGCGAGACGATTCAACAAGCAATAGTTCTATGGCCGAGTCGATTATCTCATTTCCCATCCGGTGGTATTGATGCCTGAATTCCGGACTGTTGTTATAATCGGCCAAATCGTAATAAAGCCGCGATTTGCTGATGTAATAATCGACTTGTGTTTCCGTGCTGCAATTCCGGACATCTAAAGCCGACAGGATGTCGAAACATTCCTTAAACAAACCGGAAGATAAATAGCAGAATCCCAATTTGACCGTGGAAGAAGTGATTTTTTCATGATCCTTCAGCGCATGGGAAATATCCAATAATTTTTCCACACATACATAAGCGGAGTCGTAAATATAAGAACTATATTCTTCATACAGATTCTCATACAAAGGATATAATACCGTAGTATCATTTTGAATCCTTATTTCTTCTTTGATACGATTGATCCGTTCTTCTTTCAACTGCGTAAATTCGGGCTGTTTGGAAAGATAATAATTCAAACTGTCCAAATCTACATTTGCGGAAACCAATCGGGTAATTGTAAATGTAACAAAGAATACTATAAAGATGATACGTTTTTCCAAGTGATTTAAGTGTATTCAAATTTATGCAAATATATGAAATTATATTTAATTTTTGGCCTTTGCATCCATTTTTATAAACAAAAAAATAATTTCCGCCGGACTCTCCCGAATGGAACCGGATTAAAATTCGAATAGTGAAAAATTAACCGGCAATGAAAACTCTATTTGACTGTGAAAAAACATTTTAGAAAACTTTTTAAGGTTTTTATTTTTCTAAATAACTGTTTTGCAAGTAAATAGAAATTATTTTGGAAAACTTTTCAACAATTTGAAACTATTCGGATAAATTATTTGTTTAATTGGAAATGAATAATTAATATTGCAGTCTCAAATTTTGATACATCGTAGAATCTATTGTAAGATACTAAAAATATACTAAATATATAATCAGGTGAAAGGAAATAACTATACTTTCGATGAAGCTTATAAAGCTTCATTGGACTACTTTAGTGGCGATGAATTGGCTGCCAAAGTGTTTGTCAACAAATACGCATTGAAAGATGCTTACGGGAATATCTTCGAAAAAACGCCGGCGGACATGCACCGTCGCTTAGCAAGCGAAATTGCCCGGGTGGAGAAAAAATATCCGAATCCTTTGTCCGAAGAAGAATTGTTTCAATTGTTTGACCGGTTCAAATACATTGTTCCCCAGGGCAGTCCGATGACCGGTATCGGCAACAATTACCAGATAGCGTCCCTTTCCAATTGCTTTGTTATCGGTATCGACGGTTCTGCCGATTCGTATGGCGCGATTATCAAGATCGACGAAGAACAGGTGCAATTGATGAAACGGCGCGGGGGAGTCGGGCACGATTTGTCGCACATCCGGCCCAAAGGTTCGCCGGTGAAAAATTCCGCGTTGACTTCCACCGGGCTGGTGCCTTTCATGGAACGGTACTCCAATTCTACGAGGGAAGTGGCGCAGGACGGTCGCCGAGGCGCCCTGATGTTGAGCGTTTCCGTAAAACATCCGGATGCAGAAGCTTTTATCGATGCTAAAATGTCGGAAGGGAAAGTCACCGGAGCGAATGTTTCCGTCAAGATTACGGATGAATTTATGGAATCGGTGGTTAACGAACGGCCTTTCATTCAACGGTATCCGATTGATAGCACCAATCCGGTTTATACCAAAGAGACGGATGCCAAAGCGCTTTGGGGAAAAATCATCCACAATGCCTGGAAATCGGCCGAACCGGGTGTGCTGTTTTGGGATACGATTTTAAAAGAATCCCTTCCCGATTGTTATGCGGATTTGGGATTCCGTACGGTTTCCACCAATCCTTGCGGGGAAATTCCCTTGTGCCCGTACGACAGTTGCCGTCTGTTGGCAATCAACCTGTATTCTTATGTGAAAAATCCGTTTACAAAGAACGCCGCTTTTGATTTTGATTTATTCAAAAAACATGTAGCTTTGGCTCAACGGATTATGGACGATATTATCGATTTGGAAACGGAAAAGATTGATACAATCCTTGAAAAAATCAATACAGACCCGGAATTGGAAGAAGTGAAACATACGGAACGGTTGCTTTGGCAAAAAATCCGCCACAAAACCTTGTTGGGACGGCGTACCGGCGTCGGGATTACGGCCGAAGGAGATATGTTGGCCGCTTTGGGTTTCCGTTACGGCACGGAAGAAGCCACCGGTTTTGCAGAAGAAATCCAAAAGACACTGGCTTTGGGCGCTTACGGTTCTTCGGTGGAAATGGCGAAGGAACGCGGCGCTTTTGAGATTTACGATGCCGCCCGTGAAGAAGGTAATCCGTTTATTCAGCGCTTGAAAGAAGCGAATCCGCAACTAATCCAAGACATGCAAAAATATGGCCGCCGGAACATCGCTTGCCTCACCATCGCTCCCACAGGAACGACTTCTTTGATGACGCAAACCACTTCGGGCATCGAACCGGTTTTCTTGCCTGTTTATAAAAGACGGAGAAAAGTAAATCCGAATGACAATTCGGCGAAAGTGGATTTTGTGGATGAAGTAGGCGATTCGTGGGAAGAATACATTGTGTTTCATCACAAATTTGTCACCTGGATGGAAGCGCAGGGATACCCCACCGCCCGGAAATATACGCAGGAAGAAATTGATGCGATGATTGAAAAATCACCGTATTACAAGGCGACTTCCAACGATGTGGATTGGTTGCAAAAGGTGAAAATGCAGGGCAGGGTGCAAAAATGGGTCGATCATTCCATCAGTGTAACCATCAATCTGCCGAACGATGTGGATGAAGATTTGGTCAACCGGTTGTATGTTGAAGCTTGGAAATCAGGCTGTAAGGGATGTACGGTTTACCGGGATGGCTCCAGGAGCGGCGTGTTGATGGCAACGGACAAGAAAGAATGCGAAGAATGTCCCGAACCGCCGGTAATTGTGGCCAAACGTCCCCGCGAATTGGAAGCGGATATTGTGAAATTCCAAAACAACAAGGAAAAATGGATTGCCTTTGTCGGTTTGTTGAACGGCCGTCCCTACGAGATTTTTACCGGTATCCACGATGAAGAAGAAGGAATTTTCCTGCCTAAAACGGTCACCAAGGGAACGATTATCAAAAACATAGATGAAAACGGCAACAAACGTTACGACTTCCAATACACCAACAAACGCGGGTATAAAACAACCATCGAAGGTCTTTCGGATAAGTTCAAACCGGAATATTGGAACTATGCCAAATTGATTTCCGGCGTATTGCGCTACTCCATGCCGGTGGAACAAGTAATCAAATTGGTTCAGAGCTTGGAACTGAACAACGAATCCATCAATACCTGGAAAAACGGAGTAGAACGGGCATTGAAAAATTATGTGCTGGAAGGTGTGCAAGCCAAAGGACAGAAATGCCCCAACTGCGGACAAGAATCGCTGGTTTATCAGGAAGGCTGCCTGACATGTACCGCCTGCGGCACTTCTAAATGCGGATAAAACCGAAAGAACTAAAAACTAAAAACTAAAAACTAAAAGTTACGCAAAGCGCGGTAATAGGCGTCAGCCAACTTTTAGTTTTTAGTTTTTAGTTTTTAGTTCTTATTTTGTTTTGTCTAAGATTTCTGCTGTGGGAGCGAATTTTTTTACGGAAGCGATACCGATTTTGCGGGTTTCGTCGCTTACATACATTTGGCTTCTTCCGATGATTTCGCCGTTTTCAGCTTTCAATACAAAATACACTTTCGTCGTTGGGAAATCTACTAATTTTAGAAATTTAGTAGCTACTTGAGCATTCTTTTTAACCGATTCAATTCCTTTAATACAGTTTTCTTTGGTGGTATAACCTTCACTTGTCAAAATAACTTCGTTGTTGGGAGCTATCAAATTAAACATGTAATGGTCATTTTTCCGTTGTTTAACTTCAAATTTTGCTTCGTGTGCCATAGTGATAAAAATTTAATTGTTTAATTAATAATATAATATTCTGAATAAAGTTTTTATTGTAACTTTGTCGATAATTACGAAATAAAAACAATATATAACAACAAAAAGTTTATTACAGATGCAATTAACGGCAAAATTAACACAAGTTCTCCCCCTGGAATCGGGAATGGGAAGAAACGGCGAGTGGAAGAAACAGAATATTATCGTAGAAACGGACGGACAGTATCCTAAAAAAGTGTGTGTGAGTATCTGGGGTGATAAAATCAGTCAGGCTCAACTGCAACCCGGCAATGTATTGACTATTGATTTTGATGTCGAAAGCCGGGAATTCAACGGTCGTTGGTACACGGATGTGAAAGCGTGGAAAGTGGAAGCGGCAGGCGCTCCGCAAGAAACGAGAATGCCGGAAGCGCCGCCGATGAATTATACGATGCCGGAACCACCTCCTGCAGCGCCGGCGCCGGATTTCAACGATTTGCCGTTCTGAAAAATATTTCATACATTTACGCAGAATTATTAACTTAAAACAATAATGATTATGAATCAGACAGATGTAGAACTTATTCGTCCTGAATTAGTAAGTAATAAAATCATTGCTTACACGGTTGGTATGCGTCCTTTAACAAGAAAAGAATTTATTAGAGAAATAAATTTGGCTCGAGAGGAAGGGAGACAAGGTAATGTTATTTCTGATGAAGACCTTCAAAAAGAGATTGACACATGGTAAAAGATGCTTATTCCTTGAAATGGGCGCCTCGATCTAAAAAGGACTTAAAAGAAATCTATAACTATATAAAAGAAAGAGATACAAACTCAGCATTATATGTTGTTAATACCATAAGGCAAAAGGCTAAAGAAGCAACCTTTTACCCAACTAAAGGTCCTATAGAGCCCACCATAAATGAAGAAAGAGTTCGCTTTCTTATAAAATGGTCATATAAGATAATATATGAGATAAAAACAGATCATATTCTTGTATTAAGAGTGTTTCACATGTCACAAAATCCAAATAAACTTATTAATTAATATTCATGGAAGAAGAAAAAGAAATGGAGGAGATTGTCGCATACACTGTATATGGGGAGCCTTTGAACAAGCAGCAATTTATTGATGCTATAGATGAAGCGCGACGAGAAGTTGCAGAAGGAAAGTTTGTTACTCATGAAGAATGTATGAAAAAAATGTATTCCAAATACAATGGAAAATAATCTCCCCGAACCCTTTCTCAGTCTGGTTGCTGAAGATTTGATTTCCTGCTTCGGAACCGATTTGTCGGATGTAACCGTGGTTTTTCCCGGTATTCGGGCGAGCTTGTTTTTTAATACTTATTTATACCAACATGCGCAAACGCCTTTGTGGGCGCCTCAATACAATTCCATTGAGAGTTTATTCGAAGAGACTTCTTCCCTGCGGAAAGGCGACAGTATCCAATTGATTGGCTTGCTTTACGAAACCTATATAAAAGTATATAATTCGCACGCCGAAATTCCTTCTGCCGAAACGTTGGACGAATTCTTTTTCTTCGGGGAAATACTCCTCAACGATTTCGACGATGTAGATAAAAATTTAGTCAATGCGAAATCCTTATTCAGTAACTTGCAGGATTTGGACGAATTGCGGGACGATTTTACACATTTGTCCGCCGACCAGATTCAGGCGTTGAGCCGTTATTTCAAACAGGCTTTTATAGGGGAAAGTTCCCTGAAAACCGCTTTCTGGAATATCTGGAGTATCCTGGGCGAAGTTTATTTCTCTTTCAAGGAAAAACTGAAAGAAAAAAATCTCGCTTATCCCGGCATGCTGATGCGTTCCGTAATAGAAAACGAATCAACTGTTTTTTCCGGTAAACACTATGTATTTGTCGGATTCAATGTTTTGAGTAAATGCGAGGAACAATTATTCAAGCAATTGAAAGGAAAAGCCTCTTTTTATTGGGATTACGATGGGTATTATCTGCAAACCGAAGCCGGAAGATTTATCAAACGAAACATTGAAAAATTCGGTTCGGCATTAGATAAAAGCCTGTTTGATACGTTTTTGCAGACCAAAAAAGAAATTACTTTTTTGGCTTCTCCTTCGGAAAGCGGACAATCGGCGGTTATTCCTTCCTGGATTGACTCCTTAGAAAAAGAAGCGTCTTTCACGCAACCCGATTCGGCGATTGTACTCTGCAATGAAACGATTTTGCCGGTGGTGATGCACGCCATTCCACCCGAAAAAGTGGAGAATGTGAATATTACGATGGGATTTCCCATTACACAGACCGCTATCAGCAGTTTTTTGCAGGTAGTCACCGAAATGCAGACCAAAGGCTATCGCGTATATGACAAATCTTTCGGATATAAATATGTGCTGCCGGTGTTGCGGCATCCCTACACTTCCGTCATTTTCCCGGAAGCCGGCGAAATGGAAAAGGAATTGATTAAGAACAATATCTTCTTCCCGACTTTGGAGCAATTGAAGGACACGCTCCTTTTTTCGCATGCTCCGGATACGGTAAGCCTGGCTCAATACCTGTTGGATATTATTCAGAAGGTTGGTCAATCCTTTGAAAGCGATACGTTTAATTCAAATACATACAACGGATTGTATCAGGAATCCATTTTCCGCGCTTACCAGGTGGTGAACCGTTTGCATGGACTGCTTTCTACCGAACATTGGAAATTGGAAAAATCAACTTTCCTCCGTTTGTTGCGGAAATTATTGTCCACGGTTCAAATACCTTTTCATGGAGAACCGGTCAAAGGCTTGCAAATCATGGGGGTATTGGAAACCCGCGCCTTGGATTTCAAAAACTTGTTGATGCTCAATGTCAATGAAGGGTTTATGCCGGGAAATACAAATGAAAATACCTTTATCCCTCAATTTCTCCGGACACATTTCGGCATGAGCGACATCGACCACCAGGATTCGGTTTATGCCTATTATTTTTACCGGTTGATTCAGCGGGCGGAAAAAATCACATTGGTTTACAATACGGATAAAACGCAAACCGGAAAGTCGGAGATGAGCCGTTTCCTGTTGCAATTGTTAGTGGACCCTCAATTGAAAGAGGACATCAAGCGGTTTTCCCTTCAATCATCTATCCAACCCTGGCAAGCCGAACCGATAATGGTCTATAAGGATGAAGCATTATTGGAAGCGCTTAAAAATCAATACGATTTGAATACCAATCCGGAAGCGTATCGCCTATCTCCTACAGCGCTCAATTCGTATATCAATTGCGGGTATAAGTTTTATTTGGAATACATCAAGGGATTGAGAAACAAGGAAGATTTGGCCGATGAATTGGATAGTTCTGTTTTCGGTTCCATCTTTCACCGGGCGGCGGAATTTCTTTATCAAGAGATAGGTGCACGGTACACGGTGCAGGGTGCACGAGAAGAGGCTTCCACCACCGTGCACCGTGCACCGTTTACCGTGCACCCAGAAGCCTTTGATGATTATATTGCCTATCCTCATTTGGTCAAAAAATTGGTATTGAGGGCTTTTGAAAAAGAATATTTCAAAGGACGAAAAGTCATTGAAGAGGATTTCAACGGCGAACAATTAATCAATTTTCATGTAATAGGCAAAATGCTGGAACGCTTGATTCACTTCGACCGGCAACGCACGCCATTTACTATTCTCGGTTTGGAATGGAAAGTAAGCAGCGTTTTTTCATTGGAAGAAAGGAATATCCGTTTGAATATGGGCGGAATCATTGACCGCTTGGAAGAAAAAGACGGAAAATACTACATCCTCGATTACAAGACGAGCGGGAAAGCCAAAGATTATAAAACCGTGGACGAACTGTTTGCACAGAAGAATGACCGCGCCTCCCATATTTTCCAAACCTTCGTTTATGCTTCGGCTTTGCTTCAGAAAGAGGAATTTAACAGGCCGGTCATCCCTGCATTGCTGTATATGCAACAAGCAGGAAAAGCTGGTTATTCTCCCGTCATAGAATATAACAAGGAACCAATTGCGGATTTCAGAGAATTAAACACTGAATTTAAACAATTGTTATTGGCAAAAGTGGACGAACTGTTTGACCCGGAAATTCCTTTTCAGCAAACCGAAATCACAAAGACTTGCGAATATTGCGATTTCCGGGAAATGTGCGGGAGATAAATTTTTGTACCTCAACATTAATACGTATGCCCGCCTTCCCGCATTTCCCTGCCGTCTATTTTAAATCTATCCAGCGCCCGCCACGCATAAAAAATGTAAGCCAATACGAACGGAATCAAAATAGAAACATAACTCATCACCTTCAAGGTAAAAAGACTGGACGAACTATTCTCTAAGGTAAGCGAACTTTGCAAATCGACTACCGACGGATAATAGGCGGTATTGTTCCAGCCGGCGCAAAGCAAGAGAGCCAGTACCGTCAATACGGTTCCGATGCCGGTAAACCAGATGCCTTTCCGCCATTGGATGGAGAAAATCGTTTTGAAAATCCCGAAAAGCACCCCAATCACTCCAATCAATAAAGCGGCTAACACGCCTGGCATTTCAATCAGGTTGGTAAAATATTTGAAAGGTTGCCGGAATATTTCTTTTGTTTCCGGATTGACGGCAAATCCGTCCTGAAGTAATAAATGTACCAAGAATGTCAGGAAAAACGCCAGGAAAAGTATTGTATTGATTAACAAGTGTTTGCGTGACCGTTGTTGAATTTCTACGTCGTTGATATTGTTGATAAAATAAAGCAATGCCAATACGCGCGCCAGGAAAAATACAGCCAACCCAAGCAAGACATTCCAGATTACCAAAACGGCTTCCAAGCCATGCCAAGGAGTTGCCCAAGAGGAAATTACCGGCATAAGCGTTTCGGTCAACTGGTCTTTGCGTACAAAAAACTCCGCTCCGTTGAAAAACGTGCCGACTGCCGTTCCAATCAATACCGGGCCTAACACGCCATTCAGGAAAAGGAATATTTGATACGTTTTCTTTCCCAGAAGATTGTCTTTTTTTTCCTGGTATTCATACGAAACAGCTTGCAACACAAAGCAAAACAGCAACAAAATCCAGACCCAATAGGCGCCGCCAAAACTCGTGGAATAGAACAACGGAAACGAAGCGAAAAAAGCGCCGCCAAAAGTAACCAGGGTCGTAAATGTAAATTCCCATTTACGACCGGTCGAATTGAGCAACATTTTTTGCTGCAACTGGGTTTTACCAATGGTAAAAAGCAGCGATTGTCCTCCCTGAACAAACAACAGGAATGTCAGCAATGCACCCAACAAGGAGACGATAAACCACCAGTAATGTTGTAAGAAAATATAAGTAGCATCCATAATTTTTAATTTTTAACTTTTAGTTCTTAGTTTTTAGTTCTTAGTTTTTAGTTCTTAGTTTTTAACTCACTATCCGGCCCTTTCTTTATCGCACTAATCATTATTTTCAGTTCGGCAATCAACAGGATTGTAAATAATGCCAGGAAAATAAAAAAGGTCAACTGTACCGTCGAAGTTGATAAATTGGAAATAGCTGCCGAAACAGGCAGAATATCCTGGATAGCCCACGGTTGGCGTCCGACTTCGGCTACAATCCAACCGGCTTGTCCCGCTACAATGGCTAAGAAAATGGAAAATAAACAAGTCCATTGCAACCAGCGTGTGGTTTCAAATTTCTTTTTGTAAATGAAATAAAGTGAAACGGCGAAAAGCAGCAAAAGGAAGCCTCCCAAAATAACCATCAGGTGGAAGGTATAAAAAGTAAGCCCTACCGAAGGTATCAATTCGGCGGGATTTTTGATGTATCCGTAACCGAAATAGTTAAAATTTTCGTCCAAAACAGCGCGGGCCTGTTGGGCGGCGCTCTCATTATTCATCCGTTTCGCCGCGCGGTAATCCGCCAAAGCGTGAACGGCAAGTTGTCCCCGGTCCATTTTTTCTTGGGCCGAAAGCGCTTTTGTCCCGTCTTTTGTTAAATAATCTCCTTCAATCAAGTTGTTAATGCCCGGAACGTAGGCATTCAACTTGCGTTCGGCAAAAAACGAAAGCATCTTGGGCAATTCAATTTTGAAGAGGAACGGGTCTTCTTCGTTGTTGAATGTTTTATTGGGGTTCAACACCCCTATGCCTACCAAACCGGCGCCCTCACGCCCTTCGTACAAGCCTTCCATTGCGGCCAGCTTCATCGGTTGTCTTTGAGCCACTTGGTGAGCGGAACTATCTCCTGTCCAGACAGATAACACACAAGCCACCAATCCGAAAATAGCGCCGATTTTGATGCTTTCCAAGGCAAACCGGGTTTCCCTTTTCTTCAATAAGAACCAACTGGATACACCGACCACAAACATTGCGCCTACAATCCAACCGGAAATTACCGAATGAAAAAATTTGCTGAGGGCGACCGGCGAAAGAGCCACAGCCCAGAAATCAGCCATTTCAGTTCTTCCGGCATCCGGATTAAAGTGCATTCCGTCAGGGTATTGCATCCAGGCATTGGCCACCAATATCCAGAAAGCCGAAATGGTCGCTCCGAAAATGGTCAACCAAGTCGAAGCCAGGTGAAATTTTTTACTGACTTTATCCCAGCCAAAAAACATGATTGCTACAAAAGTCGCTTCCATAAAGAAAGCCAGAATCCCTTCGATAGCCAACGGAGCGCCGAAAATATCGCCCACAAACCAACTGTAATTCGACCAGTTCGTTCCAAATTCAAATTCCAGGATTAATCCGGTTGCCACGCCGATGGCAAAATTAATGCCAAAAATTTTCATCCAAAACCGGGCGGTATTTTTCCAAAATTCCTTTCCCGTTTTGTAATAAATGGTTTCCATAATAGCCTGAACCACTCCAAGACCCAATGTAAGGGGTACAAAAAGCCAATGATAGATAGCCGTGAGGGCAAATTGCGCCCGCGACCAATCAATAAGAGAAGAGTCTATGTTTCCAATCATAATATAGTAAATTTAAGGATGAATAGCACGTTGAATCAACTCACCGGACACATAATCCTGTTTTTCTTCCTGCGTTTTGAATTTTCCCAAAAAATCAGGAAAAAAGAATAACTTCAAGACAACAAACATGATAAACAGTTTGATTAATATGATTAACCAAAGCGTTTTGCCGATTGTCATCCCTCGGAAACCTTCCCAATAAAAACGAAATATACGCAGCAGTACAAAATCTTTTTTCATCCGAAAGAATATATTTTATCCCGTGAATTAACAAGAGCAAATGTGCAACATTTTTTTGATTTATTAGTATATATTTGTATCAAAATTCAAAAATCATCCAATTATTAATGTCAATTATCGAAATAATTAAGCATTAAAAATAAATTTACAACTATAAATGCAAATCTTTGAACAAAAAGAGGCAGATAGTGTCAAAAAAATCATTTCCGAAGTGAAAGCGCCGTTCGGAGTAAACGCACGGGTCAAACTTATTCATTCCTTGTCAAATCAAGACCGGTACCCGGCCATCGGCGGATTTTCTGCGGTTGATTTGGGTATCGCTTTGTACCATATTCCGTATAACACAATGTGAAACAACGCTATCGCCATTAAAACAATCGTAAATACCTTATTCTTATCCCAACCAATTTGCGACTGATGGACAACGGCAAATACAAGGAGAAGTGACGCAATTCCGATACCGATACCCGAAAGTATTTTCCGGCTGCTCTTCGCTCCTAACTTACTGTGCCTGGAACCGTAAAACACATAAGTATTGTGTCCTATCAGCATCCAGAAAATCAAACGAATCCAGGTATCGAAAGGTAAAAATACCATCATGAAAAGACAGGTGAGGATTCCAAGCATGGGAACAACCGGCACCCAAGGTGTTTTGAAGGCGCGGGGAATGTCCGGCATTTTTTTTCGCATAACCAATATCCCGGTACAAACGATGATAAAAGCCAAAAGCGTACCGATACTGGTCAATTCTCCGGCGACACTGGCCGGAACAAAGAGCGCAAAAATGCCGACTAATACCAGAAACAACAAATTGCTTTGAAAGGGCGTCCTGTATTTGGCGTGCACTTGCGAAAACAGTTTGGGAAGCAATCCGTCTCGGCTCATGGAATAAAAAACGCGGCTTTGTCCCATCAGCATGACTAAAATCACTGAGGAATAACCGGCCAAAATCGCCAGAATAATGGCTTTGTTCAACCAGGGATATGCCGGTTGTATCGTTCCATCCGGCAATACCGTTCCCATTTGATCGATGGCAAGGGCTACCGGAGCAATGCCGTCCCTTCCCTGGAAAGCCGTATAATTGGCCACGCCGGTCATCACGTGGGCAAAAAGAATATATAATACGACACAAATTATCAAGGAGCCTAATATCCCGACAGGCATATCCCGTTGAGGCTTTTTCGTTTCCTGAGCAACAGTACTCACCGCGTCAAAACCAATGTAGGCAAAAAAGACAATCGCCGCCGCGCGGATAATCCCGCTGAAACCAAATTCGCCCCAGGTACCGGTATTTTCAGGAATATACGGAACGTAATTTTCCGCACGGATGAATTTCCAACCTAAGAAAATGAATACCAATACAACAGCTACTTTCAATACGACAATCACCGAATTTACTTTGGAACTTCCTTCCGTTCCTCGAATTAATAAGAGACTCAATAAAATGACAATGAGGGCGGCAGGCAGGTTTACCATTCCGCCTTCCCAAGGCCCGGCGGTCAATTCTACCGGTAAATGAATCTGAAAACCTTCCAGTAATTTGACAATGTACCGGCTCCAACTGATGCTGACCGTGAGCGCCCCGACTGCATATTCCAAGACTAAATCCCAACCGATTACCCAGGCAATGAACTCTCCCAGTGTGGCATACGAATAGGTGTAAGCGCTTCCCGCAATCGGTAGCATGGACGCAAATTCGGCATAACACAAACCCGCAAAACAACATCCCGCAGCAGCGATTACAAAGGAAATCGTAATGGCCGGTCCCGCATAATTACCTGCTGCAAGTCCGGTGATGGAGAATAAACCCGCTCCGATGATGCAACCCAGCCCCAAGGCGATTAACTTGTAGGGGCCTAATGTTTTCTTTAAAGTGTGTTCGCCTTCTTCTCTCGATTCCGCAAGAAGGGTTGACAAGGGTTTCCGTTGAAAAATAGACATTTTGCAAGCGATTTTAGAGTTTCGCTTGCAAAGATGCAAATTTTATGGGACTTACCAACTATTTTAACCGTTATTTATTGAAAACCGGTAACTGGTTTTCGATTCAAATGTTTCTCCCGGCCGGAGAATCACCGAAGGATAATCCGGATGATTGATACTGTCGGGATAATGTTGCGTTTCCAGACAGAAAGCCGAACGTTTGGGATAGGTGTGTCCGTTTTTGCCGGTAAAACTGCCGTCCAAATAATTTCCCGTATAAAGTTGTACGCCCGGTTCGGTAGTATAAGTTTCCATGACAATACCGGTTTTAGGGGAAATCGCTTTAGCCGTATAGGCTAATTCCTTGCCCACCTTATTAATAATGTAATTGTGGTCGTATCCGTTGCCGAAAATCAATTGAGTGTCTTCGTCTTCAATCCGTTCGCCGATTGTATGTAAAGATTTGAAATCAAAAGGTGTATCTTCCACTTTTTCCGGTCGTCCCAACGGAATCGCTACATCATTGGTAGGCAAGAAAGTATCCGCATTGATTTGCAATTCATGGTCTAAAGCGGAAGGATCGCCTTCGCCGGAAAGATTGAAATAAGAATGATTGGTGAGATTCAAGATAGTTGCCTTATCGGTAGTTGCCCGGTAATGGATTTCCACTTCATTATTATCTGTTAATTTATAAATCAACGTTACCGTCAGGTTGCCGGGAAAACCCTCTTCGCCGTCTTTGGACAGATAAGTCAATTCCAGCGTTTGTTCATCCAATGGCCGGGCATCCCACACAACGGCATGAAAACCGCCGGGGCCTCCGTGCAAACTGTTGGGGCCGTTGTTGCGATCCAATGTGTATTCCACGTCATCCAAGGTGAAACGTCCGTTGGCTACGCGGTTGGCAGTCCGTCCGCAAACCGCTCCGAAATACGGTTCCTGATCATTCAGGTAATCATCAATGTTGCTTTTGCCCAAAACCACATCCACGAAACGGCCCGTCCGGTCGGGAACGCTCAACGATACAATTTTAGCGCCGTAGTTGATGATTGTCACTTCCGCGCCGCTGTTGTTTTTCAAACTGAATAACTCAACGGGTTTGCCGTTTACTATTTTCTCAAAATCTCTGCTCTTTAATCCACTTAGTGTTTTCATGTATTCTTTTTTTTAACAAATATGCTTTATTTCGCAAAGCTATACTTTTTATTTGAAAAAGAAAAATAAGGATTGATTTTATTCAAAATAATATTTAGTTCAAAGTTGCAGGATATAAATAATTTTCTTTATTTTTGCAGTATGTAGTTAAACAAGTAAAACAAGACGAGGTTTTACCCTTAATTATAACCCTTAACACATTAACAACTTTAGATATGAGAAAGCTAAAGATTGGTAAATATTTGGAATTGAGAACAGATTTCGCGTTTAAGCGCGTATTTTGCAACGAGAAAGATCAAACATTATTAATTGATTTTTTGAATGGTTTGATTCAAACGGAAGAAAAAATTACAAACATTCGGTTTTTGCGAACAGAGCGTTTGGGATTTACAGAAAAAGACAGGAAAGCGGTGTATGATTTGTATTGTGAGGATGATAAGGGAGGAAAACGGATTGTCGAAATGCAGATTTGTAAACAGGAGTATTTTATGGATCGCAGTTTGTTTTATACGACATTTCCGATTCGGGAGCAAGCCCTGAAAGGGGTTTGGAATTATAAGTTGAATCCTGTTTATCACATTGCGATATTGAATTTTACTCAGTTTGAAAAGAATCCGGATTACCTGAATTATTTTTCATTGATGAATGAAAAGACGTATGAAAAAGTGAGTGACAATTTGAATTTTATCACCATCGAATTGCCGAAGTTTAAGAAAAAGTTAAGCGCTTTGAGAAGCAATCAAGATTATTGGTTGTATTTTTTCAAGCATCTCCCGGAGTTGGAGGCAGAGCCTTCAGAACTAAAAGATACAGTATTTGACAGGCTGTTTGAAACAGCGCAAACAGATGAATTAATAGAAGAAGATATGGCAGAATATGTAAAAAGTGTCACGGAATATAGTGACGTCAAAAGAGCAATGGCCTATCACCTCAAGGAGGGAATGGCAAAAGGCGAAAAGAAAGGCGAGAAAAAAGGAAGAAGAGAAGGCCGTAGAGAAGGAATTTCTTTCAGGAATTATGAGATTGTCCGGAATATGCTTAATCTAAATATGTCTATAAATGACATTGTAAACGTAACCGGACTTGCATCCGAAGAAATCCTGAAAATAAAATAATCTTCAGCAATCGAACATATTAAAGCCTGATTTCTCCTACCACTGAATCGGCGCCTGTCCCGTCTTTATCAGATATTCATTGGTTTTGCTGAACGGCTTGCTGCCGAAAAACCCGCGGTAGGACGATAAAGGCGACGGATGAGCCGATTTCAGTATCAGATGTTTGAAGGGGTCGATAAAGGCCCCTTTTTTTTGCGCATACGAGCCCCACAGGATAAAAACGACATGCTCTTTTTCTTCCGCAATCTTATGAACCACCGCATCTGTAAATTCTTCCCAGCCTTTTTGTTGATGCGAACCGGCCCGGTGAGCCTGTACCGTCAGGGTAGCGTTGAGCAACAATACGCCTTGTTCGGCCCATCGTTCCAAGTTGCCGGAAGCCGCAGGAGTGATACCCAAATCTTCGCGGAGTTCCTGGTAGATATTTTGCAACGAAGGCGGCAACATAATCCCGTCGTTGACCGAAAAGCACAATCCATGCGCCTGCCCCGGTTCATGGTACGGATCTTGTCCCAGGATTACCACTTTGACCTTGTCGAAAGGCGTTTTATCGAAAGCATTGAAAATTTTGTTCCCCTTGGGATAAATCGTTTTCGTTGCATACTCGTTTTTCACAAAATGAACCAAATCCGAGAAATAAGATTTCTCAAATTCGGGAGCTAAGCGCTCGTTCCAGGATTGTTCAATTTTTACGACCATTGTTTTAGAGTTAAGAACTAAGAACTAAAAACTAAGAACTAAAAGTTGGCTTACGCCTGTTTCCGCGCTTTGCGCAACTTTTAGTTTTTAGTTCTTAGTTCTTAGTTTTTAGTTTATTAATTTCCCCAGTTCATGGCGTCCCTGAAGCTGCTGCTTTGTGTATATTTCAAGTCGCTCAACAGGGAGGAATTAACTGCTATTGTGAAATTATAGGATTGATACGGACCAATCGGAATGACACTGGCCGACATCTGCCAACAGTGCATGTGACGGACAATGGAACATTGCATTTGCGTAAACTGTTTATTCTCGAAATCGAAACTCGTATTGAAATTAAAGCTCCAATTTTTGGTGGGACTGATACTGCCCGAGAGACCCGCATTCATAGTAAACTTGTACGGATATTCTCTTTTTTCTTTGTTGAAATGACTTCGATCGTAGCCATACCCCACGGAACAGTTAATATTCAAGCTCCAGGGAATATTGGTGAGGAGATAACCGTCGTCATCGTAGTCTCCCTCCGATTTTTTGGGCTTTCGCAGGGAAGTCCGCGGCGGCTCATCTACATTATTTTCTACCGCTATCGCATCTGCCTGCCCAATATCCAAATCCGAATTAGTATCGGCGCCGGAAGCATCGACTTTATCGCCTTTTCCGAATAATTTTTTGAGCGCCTCATTATTCAAGGTATAAGAAAATGAGGTTGAGGTTCCTGTAAAACGGCCAATTCCTTTCCCCGCTTTCAAGCGCAGGGTATTTATTTTTCTCGCATTTTCATCGTAAAGATAAGTATCAAAATCACTCTGAAAGGTCAAGGTATATTTTCCAAATTTAAACCGGATGCCGGCATTGATATTCGACCAGTTTAAAGAATCTGCAAGGAAATTATAACTTAATCCGAAATGAAAATCATCAATCAGGCTGATTTTCCGGGTGGAATCGGTTCCGGCTATCGGGACTTTCATTTCTAAGTTATTCGCCACGTTAAAACTCAGGCTTCCCGTTTTTCCTTTCCCGGGTGCATTCCATATCGTGTTTTCGTAAAGAGAATAATTGATTGTATCCAACCGTTGGGTCAGATCATCCGTCATGTAAATCAAATTTTTGGAATATTTATTTCCAAAATCAGGCGCTCCGGTAAAACTGACGTTAGGCGTCATGACATGGCGGATCATTGTCTTTTTTGTCCATTCACCAAAGATTCCCCAGGGTTTGAACATCCCGTACAATTTGGTGGAGGCGCTGACACTGGCATTGTAATCATATACCCGGGAAAAACCGGACACCGTATCGGAGGGTACAGCCCGGCCCTTGGCATAATCATATTCCTTGTAAACTTTATTCATGTACCAACGTTCGTTGTAATTTACCGCCGGGGTAAGGCTTATGTATTTGAATAAATTAAAAGTAGCGCTGATTGGAATATCGTGTTTCATCCCGTTTTTCCAATCTTTTTGAAGGCTCTTTTTAAAAAACTCATATTCTTTGGCATTCAAACTGTTGTTAAATGTGCCGGTATAGCGCATCCGGATATTTTCATACCAGCGGGGAGCGCCCACCTGTTCTTTCCTCCGGAAGGGATAGATGTCGCTCATGGTTATGCTGACATTGGGAAAAATCACCGAAAGCGCTGTATCCTTGGACATTTGGTCGATACGCATATTAGCGCTGATCAAAAAAGGAGAGCTAGGCGGCCGGTAAGTATAAGTGATGTTGGATGATTTGGCATTTTGACTGGCTTGTCCGGAATAGAGCGCCGTCAAATCATTTTTGTCGTAGGACTGAGTCGAAAAATCGACGCCTACGGTGAACGTGCTGAACGGATTCGCCTTGGCATCCTGGTTGTGGTGCCAGCTCAATTTGAAATCTTTTGATTTACTGTAATCTTTTTCTCCTTTATCACCCATAATCGACACTAAATAACCGGCATTGAAATCTCCCGAAAATTTGTATCTTTTCCGGTAACTCGAACGGGCATTCAATCCCCAGGAACCCCGGGTAAAGTATTCGCCGGTTACCGCCAAATCGACGTAATCGTTGAACGCAAAATAATAACCTCCGTCTCGCAGGGAAAACCCGCGCCGCATTTCATCGCCGTAAGTCGGCATAATCACTCCGGAAGAGTAGTCTTTCGTAAAAGGGAAAAAGCCAAAGGGGACTGCCACCGGCAAAGGCACATCTTCCACCACCAAGTAAGCCGGGCCGGTCACAATCCGTTTTCCGGGTTGAACTTTGGCTTTCGTCATTTGAAGGTAAAAGTGCGGATTCTCATGGTCGTCGCAAGTCGTATAGCGCCCGTCCCGCATAAACAGGTCGTCATTGTCCATCTTTTTCGTTCGTCCGGCCGTCACAAAACCTTCCCCCTGTTGGGTGATTACATCGGTGATGAACATCTTTTTGGTTTTGAAATTGTACCGGGCCTTTTTCATTTCATATTGCGTTTCGCCTTCCTTGAAAATGGGATAACCAAATTCTTCCCCGATGGAATCCAGGCCAAAAGTCGCATAAACCACATCACTGTCGGCATCCACCTCAATGTATTCCCCGGTTAAATCCAGGTTTTTGTATTGAACGGAACCTTCGCCGAACAGATATACCATATTGTGTTCTTTCATCACCATCACCATGGAGTCTTTGGAAGCATAATGAATCGGCGCATCAATCGCGTTGGGATTTTTTGGTACGGAATCGGTTTGGACAACGGTAGAATCAGCGGCTGCTGTTTCTTCTTGCGCAGGCAGGTCGGAGACAAGGTCTTGCGCCGGTGTATTTTGAGCAACCAATACCAACAGCAAAACCAACAAGATGAACAGACAATGATTCTTTTGGGTCATTCGACAGTTACAAGTTCATTAACCTAAAAATAATTTTACCATATTCTCAAAACGAATGGTAGAATCAGCTCCGTATTTCGAAAGGTGTTTTTTGATTTGATCTACCGTTTTTACCTGAGTCAACTTCGATTTGGAATAAAATTTATCTGCAAAGCATATCAATTTTTCTTCCAATGTTTCCGGCGTTAAATTTCTGTCGGGAAGCGGGAGATTGTTTAGTTTGATGTTCTCTTTTGTCAAACCCACGCCCGTATGTCGTTCACATACGAAAGCATGTTTCTCAAAACCCTCTTTCCGCAGGAGGTCGGCGCCCAGATAGCCGTGACAAATATACGGATATTTTCCAAAACATTGGATTTTTGGGGCATCTGTTAAGTAAATTCCAATGTCGTGCAACAGGGCCGATTCGTAAACAAAGTCTTTATTAATTTCCCATTCGGGATGCATTTGGGCTATTTCGAGGGCTTTATCGGCTACCGAAAAACTGTGCGTAATCAAAATGCTGTATAATTCGCTCCCCTCTTTATAATATTTTTTAATAATATCCGTGGGTATCATTTTCCTGTTTTAATTCAGCAATTCGGACAATTTGGCCGGTAAGGCGTCTCCCCTCAGGTTTTTGGCGACAATCACCCCGTTGGGATCCAACAGCAGGTTTTGAGGGATGGTTGAAATATTGTATTGAAGCGCTACGGACTCTTTTTGTCCGGTCACATCCAGTAGTTGCGGCCAAGTCAAATGATCTTTTTCAATGGCGGTCGTCCAACCGTATTTGTCCGTTGGCTGGTCGATGGAAACGCCGAGTATCTCAAAATTCCTGTTTTTATACCAATTGTAAATGTTTACGAGATTGGGATTTTCCCTGCGGCAAGGGCCGCACCAGCTTGCCCAGAAATCGATCAACAAATATTTCCCCCGGAAATCCGATAAACTGACCGGTTCTCCCTTTGCATTATTCAACGTGAAGTCGGGAGCCACCGAGCCGATAGCCGTCAATTTGGATGTGCCAATCCGCTTGGTCAAAATCAGTCCTTCGTCGGTATTTTGGATTTCCGGACTTAAGCCTTTCAACAAGGAATCCGCCAGGTTGATGTTATTGGTTTGTTGTTCCAATTCTTTGATAGCCAATACGCTCGCATAAGAATCCGGATGCTCTTTGATAAAAGTCATGTACGTATTGATTATCTCCGCCTGAAGCGTTTGATAACGGCGTTCGACACCGAGTGCATATTCCTTGCTGTTTGCCAGTTCGAAAGGAGCCTTCCGGTATTCTTGTACCAGCAAATCGACTTTGGTGTTCATAGCCGCGATGGAATCGGTCAATTGCCGGTGTTCCGCATTAAGTTTCGATCCGCTAATGGTCGCATTTTGAAGCAGATCCGGACTATTGACCTCTATCTTTTCGTCGGAAAGAATAAAAGAAAGTGATTCCTCGTAGGGCCTGTTGTTATTGATTTTTCCTCCCTTTGGAAGAATAACAAGCCTTCCGCCGGTGGGCGACAGGATAGTTCCCTCGAAAGAAAACTTCCCGTCTTTCAGTTTTCCGGACCGGGAAACTACGTCATTATTTTCTACATATTGCAGATAGATTTCAGCCGGATCATTATAATTACCTATTTTACCCGTCAGGGAATACGTATTTTCTTTTTGTGCGCAGGCATTAAGCGCCAGCAGGCAGAGTGCAAATAAACCAATTCTCTTCATAAAGCCTCTCTTTAATGGATATTAAATCTGAATGAGAGGGCAAATATACGTATAATAAGTTGGATGTGCAAATACGTTTCGAGCATCAGGATTTGCCCTGAGCTGTCTTTCCTTTTTATTTTTCAGCAAAGTAACTATCTTTGTCGGACAAATAATGTCCGATACAAGAAAAAAAATTAAAATAAAAAACAGTTGTTTATATAGAATAAATACTTTATATTTGCAGAGTGTTAGAAATAATACAAGCCCCTCTCGAATGAGAAATGTCGAGATCCTAACCACCATTATGGTGGTTTTTTTATACTTTTATTTTATCAAATTTTACTTATGGAAAAGCAAAAAGTAATTGTTTATGTAGATGGTTTTAATTTTTATTGCGGACTTAATGAAACAGACTAAAATAATCAATCAAATCAAAAAACGGATTAAGCGTATTGCGCCACAGGCGGAGGTAATCCTCTATGGTTCTCAGGCGCGAGGGGATGCAACGGAAGATTCAGATATTGATTTGTTGATATTAGTCGATAAAGATAAACTAAGTTATCAGGAGCAGACGGCTATTACCGATCCTCTTTTTGATTTGGAAAGTCAGTATGATTATAAAATAGCGATTAGTCCATTGGTCTATACGCGCCAACAATGGTATAATCGTCCTTTTCAAACGCCTTTTTA
>JAISKT010000321.1 GCA_031261295.1 Candidatus Symbiothrix sp.
CTTGGCAAGGTCGTGCTCTACCAACTGAGCTACTTTCGCGTTTTACGGCTGCAAAGATACTATCATTTTCTTTCTTTACAAATATTTTTGACAATAAATTATCAGAAAGATTGCATCGCGCACAATTTAGTGTAATAACCATTCAAAGACAACAGCTCGTTGTGGGCGCCGCGCTCCACAATTTCGCCTTCGTGCATGACACAAATAAGGTCTGCATTCTTTATTGTGGACAAGCGGTGGGCTATCACAATCGTCGTCCGGTTGACCATCAATTTTTCCAACGCATCCTGTACCAACCGTTCCGATTCGGTGTCCAAGGCGGAAGTCGCTTCATCTAAAATCAGGATCGGCGGGTTTTTCAAAACCGCACGGGCAATACTGAGTCGTTGCCGTTGGCCGCCGGAAAGTTTGCAGCCCCGGTCGCCGATGTTGGTTTCAAAACCTTGTTCGGAAGTGATGATAAATTCGTAGGCATTCGCTATTTTGGCCGCTTCTATCACTTCTTCCGGCTTGGCATCTTGCACGCCGAAAGCGATGTTGTTGAAAAACGTATCGTTAAACAAAATGGCTTCCTGGTTGACAATGCCCATCAATTGGCGTACATCATGCACCCGGGCGTCCCGGATGTCCGTTCCGTCAATCGTGATTTTTCCTTCTTGTACATCGTAAAAACGGGGCAACAAATCGACCATCGTGGATTTTCCCGAACCGGATTGACCCACCAAAGCCACCGTTTTTCCCTTGGGAACTTCCAGGTTAACGTCTTTGATGACCCAATTTTCCTTGTATTTGAACCGGATATTTTCGTAAGCGATTTTTTCAGTAAATGAAATAGGCGCCGGATGTGGCGGGTCAACAATCGTTGATTCAGCCATTAATATTTTGTCCACCCTGTCCATGGAGGCTAATCCTTTTTGAATGGAATACACCGACTTGGACAAGTCTTTGGCCGGATTTATCAGCAAGTAAAAGATGGTGAGGTAATAAATGAAACCGGCCCCGTTGATGGAACTGCTGTCATTCAGAATCAGAGAGCCGCCATACCACAGCACAACGACAATGGCAATCGTTCCCAATAACTCGCTCATGGGATGCGCCAGTTGTTGGCGGCGGATAATACGATTGGTAGTATTCCTGAAAATATTGTTCGTTTCCTGAAACCGTTTGGAGATTTTCTTTTCCGCATTGAAAGCCTTGATAATCCGCAGACCGCTTAATGTTTCTTCGATTTGCGACATCAGGTAACCCCATTGCTGTTGCCCGAGCGCCGATTTTTTTTTGAGTTTTTTCCCTATCTGCCCCATGATATAACCGGCGATTGGGAGCATGAAGATAACAAAAATCGTCAGTTGCCAGCTCACAAAAAACATTCCCATTAAATAGATAATGATTAGAATCGGATTTTTGAAAAGCATGTCCAATGAACTCATGATGGACGTTTCTATTTCGTTGACGTCACCGGAAATGCGCGACAGGATATCGCCTTTCCGTTCTTCGGAGAAAAAAGCCAAAGGCAGGGAAATGATTTTCGTATTGATTTGGTTTCGTATATCGCGCACCACGCCGGTACGGATGGGAATCATGAAATAAGCGGAAAAATACATGGCCGCTGTCCTCAAAACCGTGGTGATAACGAGGAATAAGCCCAGGATTAGCAAAGCCGTAGAAGCGCCCTTTGTCTCAATGGTTTGCGACACGTACCAATAAAAATCATTTTTAGCGATTTTCAACAAACTGTCCCAGGAAAAGCCGGCGGTAAAATCAAACGGGAGATACGAATAATCGGTTTTGTTGATTCCGAACAGCATTTCCAAAATGGGAATGACCAAGGCAAATGAAATCAAACTGAGTAGCGCCGTCAGGATATTCATGAGGACACTCATGCCCAGATATTTGTTGTAGGGAGGCACAAACCGCTTCAGCAATCGAAAAAAATCTTTCATTATTTGAGTCGTATTATCAAAAGAGGGCGCAAGTTACTACTATTTATTGAAATAAAAAAGGGGTGGAAAATAAAAAAAGGTAACTATTCAGGTACTGTAAATACTAATTTAGCGGAGCGGTTGCATAACGTAGAGACGCAATTAATCGCGTTTCTACAATCCGAATGCAACATCTCCGATGTTGTGGGTGGACATTGTGGTTCATTTGTATCTACAATAATGCAATCGCTCTGCGATTAAGTGCGCTAAATTAGTATTTACAGTACCTGAATAGTTACAAAAAAAGAAGGCGAGGCTTCCCCAATTTTGGAAAGCCTCGCCTTCTTTTTTTCACGACAAGTCGCTTGTCTCAACCCTAATTCAAACAGGACATAGCGAGCTCAAGCAACCTCGTTCTGACACTCAAGTTGCGGAGATAAAGTAGCGCGAAAGACGGGTGCTCTTAACTTCGTTTCAATTATGGCACCATTGCCTTCACTTTTGCTGTACCGCATCCGTTATCAACTGTAGCCTCCATTGCGCACCCTAGTCCTCTTTGCGAGCATCTAAAGCTGCATGTCTTCGTGTTATTTGTGCAACCTGACGTGATTGTAGCCCAAGCACCTTTAGTCCAGACTATTGTTTCGAAGTACGATATGGTTAGGGTGGAGTTAATAATGTAACTTGTGCCTGTCCACCCAGCGCAGTTTGCGCACGCGAGCGAGGGGGTCGGGGCTCCCGAGCAAGATCGCACAACCACCGTGAAAGTCACTGACTCAGTCGCACCGCATTCGTTCGTGGCAATACAACGGTAGTACGTGGTAGTTCCGGCTGTGGACAATGCAGTAGTGCCGGCCGAGCCACTTGAATGACTTTCCCAGTCACCATTTGTTCGGCGTTGCCATTGGTATGTCAAGTTTCCACCATTTGCATTGAATGTGGCAGACAGAGGCTGGCTCACACCCGAATTGACCGTATAGCTCTGTGCAGACGCCGGCGATGCGATAGTCGGGGCGCCCGTACACGGAAGAACCACAATCGTTCCGTCTCCCGAACCGGTAGTGGGCGGTTCACTTTCGCCACAATCATTCACCGCCTTCACTGTCACCCGATTGATATTGTAGGTATCCGGTGTGACACCTGTCACGGTTATCGAATTCGTTGTAGTCGTCCAATTAGCCGCACTCAATCCGTCAGGTAAAGTCCATACGTATGAAGTGGCTCCTTCGACACTACCGCAAGTGATTGTGGTAGTTGCATTCAGAATAATGGTCGTTACATCCGTCTTTACCAATGTGGGAGCCGCCGGAGGAATACATCCTATTTTACTCCATTGTTCTCCGTCCCATACATAAAGGCCTTCTCCGTCACCACCTGCAAGGGTTGCATTGGTGTTATAGACTATCAAGCCTTTCAAATCCTCATTCGGGACAGTGATAACAGCGGAATCGGTAAACGCGTATGGTATCCGGTTGACATTGTTTATTTCCACATTCAGCGGAAGTAAACCCCGTTGAGCAGTTGTACTTGTCAAGTCCAGCAAAGTACCGCCTTTGGCAGAAGCATCGGTATCACCGATGTGTACCTGCGCCTGTAAGCCGGCAGGCTGGAACAACAACAGGGCGGCGCAAAGCGCCAATCCTACTAACATTCGTTGCTTTTTCATCCTTTTCATGCTTTTTTCCAGATTACTTCCCATTTGTTACTACCATTCCATACATAAATACCTTCACCCGTATCCGTGTTGGTATTATACACAATCAGCCCTTTCAAATCGGCCGCATCGGCAACCGGTGATGTCAGGTTTGTCAAGGCAGTTAATGTGGTCAGATTTACTTTGGGCAATAACAACCCGCCTTTGTAAACTGTCGCATTCAAATCCAGGACAGCGCCCTGGGTGGGAGTAGCCGCATCGGTTCCCCCGATAATCACTTGTGCATTGGCACTTGCCGCACCCAAAACGATGAGCGCCAGCACTAAAAAAATCATCTTTTTCATATTACTTGTATAATTTAAATTTGTATTTTGCATAAGGCGCAAAGCGCCTGTTTTATAAAAGGGCAAGGCAACCGGTAATTATAAATTTAATAAAAAT
>JAISKT010000337.1 GCA_031261295.1 Candidatus Symbiothrix sp.
TTTCGGGTTTATTCAAACACCACGAACCACGATTGATGTAGATAAAACTTTGTGTCTCGGTTAGGTTCCCTTTAGTGGTTGTAATAGTGGAAGGATTACCATAATCATCATAACCGGAAATTTCGGTTGTGACAGACAGCTTTGTTAATTCATCTGTGGCTGTTTGCGAACTTGTGTAAGGGAAAATCCGCATACCGCCTAAAGACAAACAGGTATTCGTTGCTGTCTGGGCAGAAAGTGTTTCATCCGAAGTCGTCGTTGTGGTTTGAGTAGTTGTCTGTGGAAAATAATACTCCGGGTGATAATCGGATTGCGAGCTTGTCGTTTTTCGATTCAACCAGGTATTTGAAGCCGTAATTTCATTAAATCCCAGAAATCCTTTACCTTGTAAATGTACTTTAGCTCCCTTGTAACTATAGTCGGTTGTATTCTCAATACTTGTTTCTACATTGGATATTACTTGTCTAACCGCATACAATGGTGCTTGCAGATCTATGACCGGAAATGCAGCATCGCTCTGTTTGGTATAAATACTATTATCGGTTAATGGAGCATATTTCAAGGTAGTTTTATTTTTCAAACTGTTGGTAATTGACGTAATTTTGCCGCTCTGATCTGTGAGGTTGGGATTGTTGTAAATGCGCCAATTAGAATTAATGCCATGTATTAATTCCTGCCTGCCTTTACCCTGAAAATCACCCACTGCACCATTTTTTATGGAAAGATCGAAAGAATGATTTTCCAATTGATATAATTCAAAATCACTTCCAGTGGAACGTAACCAATGCGTATAACTGCCATCAAATATATCGATTCGATAGTCAGCTATTCCAGTATTGTGAATGTCTTCATATTCAACATGATAATAATCGTATTTAATAAGGACATCTGATTTTCCATCGTTATTAAAATCTACTACAACACATTCTTCATCTCTTATGTAATATTCCTCATTATTCGTGTACCGTTCAGAATCCAACTCTTTTATATCTTGGATACCATTAGATATTATTTTAGAAAAAGTTTTATCCCCATTATTGAGGATTAAAGCGTAATTGCCTATTATAAAATCAGGCAGACCATCTCCATTAAAATCTCCCATTCTTATAGGATCGGAATAAGCATTAAATAGTGAATTTGAAGTTTTGTTGTTATTTGAAAAGCAAGAGGATATATCTCCACCTTGATTCCAGAAAATTGTATTTCCACCAGTACTTAATACCATAATGTCTTGCATTCCATTCCCATCAAAATCTGCTGCGAATATCTGTTTCGGATCTCCTGGCAAATTGATAAAATATTCTCCCATGTCTTCATATCCCGCAGTTCCCATTACCAAACGGTATTTTTCATTGCTGTTTTTGTTTTTTTCAATAAAAATAATATCACTGATACCTTTATTGTCCATATCAGCAACTGCAACTTCCGGCAAATCGGTGCTTTGAATTAATTCTATAGATATATTATTACAGTCAGAAGAGGATATTGTTTCTTCGTCTATGAATAAAAATTTCACAACAGGACAATAAACAGGTTTATTATTAGTATATCCACATATCGGTGTTTCATACACAGGAACAATAACTATTTGATTTCCAATTCCATATATATCTCCGGTTAATAAACCCCCTTGTTTACGAATATAATTTCCATATTGAATATTTGAATGAAAATTTTTATGTGGAAGCTTCTCAAATGACAAAATGCCGGATTCTCTTTTGGCTCTCAAAAAATCAATTCCCACATGACTTACTGGTCCATAATCATTTTTGTTTACCACCGAATAAATGCTTACCAAATCTGTTAATCCATTACCATCAAAATCGACGGATGAATAAAATTGATTTTGTATATATCCAACGTACCCACTGGAGGGTACGGTTGTTTCAAAAGAAGAAATATTCGTAGTATTCGGATAATCTCCCCATTCAAAAGTAAGCGGATTCAGAAACTCACCATCGCCATTCTTTTCGGTAATTTTTACTAAACGGGAATAAATATCAGTTGTATATTCCAATTCATATTTTCGATATAATTGTCCGGAGGTGCGGCATTCGATATGCTGCAATCTTTTATCTACCTTTCCATTCGTTTGATCAAAATGAAGAGGAATAATATCACTTCTTGTTTCATATAAAAATTCAATTGTATTGACTCCATACGTTATTTTTTTGATATAAGAATATAAATCGGAGTTTTCATATTCGTATGCGATTGTTTGATTATTAACACTTTTCACAAAATCTAAGAGCCAGGTTTGAACAGATTGTTTTCCTGACACATTATAATTTAGTTTTCCGGTAGCGCTTCCGTATTTATAAATAGTTCCGTCTTTGGCTTGTACTTCAAACCAATCGGGACCATTCCCTGTACTGTTACCTTTTGCAATAATCTTCGCAAATGTTTCGCTTTCCGTACGATATTCTGTGGTGCTTGAGTTATAAGAAACTAATCTATTGCCATCTAATGCGTATCCGTCTGCGGCATTATTCTTCATTCCTGCTGCTGTGCCGTCGGAATAAACCGTTTTCGGCACACGTGTAATCGCCGACAGTCCGGCAATATTAAATCCCCAACCGGCAATGCCATTCCCCGCCTGACTGTTATAGACCAAAGAAATAGCCGGTTGTACGCCTGCTATTCCGGATGGTATTTCAATAGGTACTGTATAACTTGCCGCTCCGCTCGGGCTTAC
>JAISKT010000274.1 GCA_031261295.1 Candidatus Symbiothrix sp.
AAATGCTCATTTACCCTATGTAAACTCCGCTTTTCTCGCTTCGTCGCGCCTTGTCTGCGGGCTTTTTAGAGGTGCCCAAAAGATAAATTCTTGCACGGAACCCCCTTGGCGTCAATTCGGGCGTCCAATTCGAGAAAGCGACGGCTCTTCCCGATTCGTTTCCAGAAATCACGGTAGTCATCTTCTTCAGTGAAACGGTTCCGGAGTAAAACAGTTCCGGCGAAACAGTTTTTGTAATATTGCTTGACATATAAAGCAATAAATATTAATTATTGTTCTATATGATGAACGATAAATCGAAAGAGGCAACAGGATGTCAAAGGAAATTTTCAAACGGCTGATCGCGGAGAAGCAGTCGGAGATCGTCGCGACGAAGCTTGTCCGGCGACCTCTCAACCTTGAGTCGGCGGCAAATTACGTGTTTGTCGGCCCGCGCCGCGCCGGCAAGTCCTATCTTATGTATCAGTACATCCAAGAACTGGTTCGCAGCGGACAGGCTTCCATCGAAAATATCCTGTATGTCAACTTTGAAGACGAACGTATCGCGTCCATCAAGGCCGAAGAACTGGGGTTGTTGCTCGACGCATACGGGGAGATGTTCGCGTCCCGGCCACTGGTTTTTCTGGATGAGATTCAGAATGTCTCCGGCTGGGAAAAGTTTGCCCGCCGTCTGGCGGATTCCAAATACAGGGTGTTTGTCACCGGAAGCAACGCGAAAATGCTGGCGCGGGAAATATATACCACGCTTGGCGGTCGTTTTATCGCACGAGAGGTCTTTCCGTTTTCATTTCGGGAATATCTGTCGTTTCACGGCATGGCTCTGGATAAAAATTGGGAATATAAAGACGAACGCAAAGATGTCGTCCGGCTGTTTCGTGATTATTTCTATTATGGAGGATTCGCCGAGTCATTCGCCATGAATGACAAACGCGGCTGGCTCAATTCGCTATATCAGAAAATCCTTCTCGGCGATGTCATCTCGCGCAATGAGATCCGCAATGAAAACGCGATTCGCGTCCTTGTGAAGAAACTGGCTGAAAGCCTCATGCAGCCGTCGTCGCTTGCGAGGATAAAAAATATCGTGGATTCGACCGGGGCGACTGTTTCCCGGAATGCCCTCACGGATTATCTCCGCCATCTGGCCGACGCCTATCTTATATTCGGCATCTCGAATTTCTCCGACAAGCTTGGCAATAAGGAGACCTTCAAGAAAAGATATTTTTTTGACAACGGGTTATTGAACAATTTCCTGTTCGATCCCGAATCCAAGCTGCTGGAAAATCTTGTCGCTATCGAGCTGAAGAAAAAATATGGCGACAGGCTGTTTTTTTACAATAAAAACGTGGAAGTGGATTTTTTCATTCCCGACGAACGCCGCGCCGCGCAGGTTTCTTATGATATGACCGACGATATCACCCGCAATCGGGAAATATCCGCACTGTTGAAACTTTCAAAAGCGTACAATCTGGAAAAACTGGAGATCATCACTTTCAATGAAGAATCGTCATTGGAGGAAAGCGGAGTGGTTATTCAGGTGATCCCGATCTGGAAATGGTTGTTGACAGACATTGGCTGACTTGTTTTCCGTCAAAGTGTTCGGCCAATGTTGGTGTCGAGCAAACCCTGCCGCGCATCATCGCTCATAGGGCTCGTAGGGATTGCCTGACGTGCCGTCGAGAAATGCGTCCTGATCGGCTCGGAACCGTTTCAAATCAACGCCGGCGGCATTCTGCGACGACACAGCGAACTGGGCATGGGTGACAAAACGCCTCCGCAATAAATTACAAGGTCAATTTAGAAAGCCCTCCTCTTTGATTTCTCGCCTCAATTAAACTTTTTATTGAAGGGTCAGTTGTCAAATGTGAGGCTCTGGCACATTCTGTTGCCCTTGCTATATCCTTTTCATCTTCATAGAAAGCCGCTTTTATGCCTAGCAGTTTTTATTTTGTGGTCTTTATTTTCTTTCCGACATCTGCCTTGGCACCCCATGGGTCGCCTCCTCCCCGGAAAACTGCTCTTCGTCTTCTACTTTCCTTCCTGCTATATCTTCTCTGACATCCTTGTCAGACTTTACGCTCCCGCCTAAGCTGCGTAAAAAGTTTAAGATCGCCAGCAAAGAGTGAATCTTATACCAGAAAGAATACGACTTAGTGTGATAGGGAGCCGACAACCTGCGTCCGTCAAACAAGCTCAAAATCCAATTGTTGACGGAATTCATGCCATGCCAGACACCTGACCACCCGCCGCAAGTCGTAGATGAATCGATTCTGCACAAGTAGTATGACACCACCAAGCCTAGGCCCAACCAGCCGAGCCATAAAATATATCCAGGTACTGCGTCTACCTCTTTTTTCACTGGTTCCTCTGCAATCTCAAGGCGTACCTTTTGATAGTACCTAAAAAATTATGGAGAGTGTTGCCCCAATAATGTTATCCGCAGTATAACTCCTTATTTTACAATGGGATTCAATGTGTTATCCTTCGGCGTCTATTTCAGCATCAAGAGCATCCATTGAAAAATTGCTATAAACTGCAACGACCATAACTACACCAGCAACACTTGCTACATCATCGGCATATCCGACTCCGGGTATTATGTCCGGTATTAAATCTATCGGCAATATTACATATCCGATTGCGCCGATAATTAATGCTTTATATTTTGTCGGAAGATTCGGATTGTCAAGAGCAGAAAGTAAAGTGCCTAACGACGATACTATTGCCTCCGTTGATTTTGAGACTATAATATGTTTGTCTCGCGTTTTCTTGCGCAGTTTTTTTAATAAGCGAAATGCCATATTTTTATCAAAATGTTTCTGATACTCATTGACAAGTTCTTCCGCGCTCGCCTTCTTTATATCTTCATTCATAAGAAACACGCCTTCCATGTGATTCTTTCATGTTTTATGTAAAACGCATGTCCACCGAGGTCGATATTAGCCGCATCTGCGCGGCTAATATCGACAAAACATGCAGGGGTATCAACTTAATTTCACGTAAAGCTGTCCAAAACCCCAGCGCCACGACTCATGCTATTTTAGTCGTTCATTTCAAAGATCTCTCCATTTGGCGCAATACCAAGCGTTGTTGTAGAATCCCAGATAAAGCCAGATTTCTTTAGCGTCACAGATGTGGAACTGACCCGAACTACTTTCCATCCATCTGATGTCAGATGTCGAACACGAGCTGCGATCATCGGATGCATCCTTTCTGCTGCAGATTCGGCCCCTGCTTCGATTACCCCCTGAACCAAGTCTCCCCAAAAACCCATTTAATTCTCCTCCTTGCAATGTGATGTTAATATAAGAACGTTTTCGATATAATCCAAGTGTTCATTCGAGTTCCCCAAAAATAAATAAGTTGGAAGGTGTAGAGCTATGTAACTTGCAATCTTACGTAGCCCTACCAGTGGAGGTCATCGCTTTCTCTCATTGAATATAATTTCTGAGATTAGCTCTGACCCAGCCTTTCCTATTTGCAGGGCAGCACGGCTCTGTGCTGCCCTATAGTATCTCATTGCACGCGCTTGTTCCTCCGCGTCCAACTGCTGCTTGGACTTATACACCTTTGGGGCCGATGAGCCAGACCCCAACTTGCAAAGCAACCATATACCGCCACCAACCATATACAGCACAAGGATTGGCGGAAAAAACACGGGTAACGCTATGAAAAACGTGACCCAGAAAACTTTCTTGGATGACATACTTCCTTCCTCCTTCTAAAGGTTGAAAAACATGATGCCAACGGGACGATATCTTGACAGTGCAAAAAGTTTATCTACAGTGTTATATATCTTGCCCGATCCACCTAGCGTAACGGCGCTGTCGGCGGCAATAGCCAGCCCTTTCCGGTTCATAATCACAACTTCAGCAGTCATAGTTAAGCACTCTCGCTAAATTTTCCATTCATCCGCACATGGTAATTACTAACTTTATAGCATCGGCTCATGTTTTCCACCTCTTACGCAGGGCATCCTGACTAATGTTGTGAAGTCGCGAAATTTTAAGCCACATTTTTTACAAATATATTCTGATTTAGCGCTACCTTCGTAGGGTTCGTGCTTCCCGCCGAGCGAACAGGCCATCGTGGTCAACGCCCTGAGATCATTGAATTTGAAACCGCATTTTTTGCAATGATATTCCGTCATATCAACTTCTCGCTG
>JAISKT010000009.1 GCA_031261295.1 Candidatus Symbiothrix sp.
GGCTCGAATCTGTATGATTTTGTGGCAAGAGGCTATGATCCGGCAGTTGGACGATTTATGACGATTGACCCGCTGGCTGAAAAGTATTATTCTGTTTCACCGTATGCGTATTGCGGTAACAACCCAATAAATGCAGTAGATTTTAATGGCGATAGTATAACGATTGTACATAATATAGGATTTTGGGGGTTAGGCGGTAAAGAAACTTTGACTTACGAAAATGGTAATTTATTTAATTCTGACGGTAGTGCCTACACAGGCAAAGTAAAAAGTTATTTAAAATCGGCAGTAGGCGCATTAGGCAGTTTGAACACAACTACGGAAGGTGCTGCATTAGTTTCTGAATTGCAAAATTCAACAAATATGTTCACTATCAAAAATGGTAATAGTGAATTTAAATCAAATAGTTCAGTAAAAGCATATGCAAATCAACTTCAAACTGACCCTTCACAGGCAGCGACATTACAAACGTTACAAAATGCAGGGGTAAATATAGCAGGAGGTTCAGGAGGAACTATTTTTTGGAATGCCTCTGGTTCTATCTTACCAACATTAAATGGTGGAATGGCAAATGCTACAACTGATTTAGCGCACGAAATGTTTCACGCTTTAGATGCTAATAGAGGCTTGTTAGATGATAGAATTGACCAAGGAATTAAACGTAACGAATGGCAGGCGGTTTATAGAGAAAATGTATTGCGATCACAGTTGAATATACCATTAAGAACTCATTATATAAAAGCTATTGACTCTAATGGTCGTTTTATTGGAGGCTCTGGTGCGCGAATGTTAACACCAACAAATAGACCTTTATTGCCGATTTGGTACACACCTTAAAATTTAACGATATGAAAAAATATGCTATTATATTATTGTTTATTAGTTTGTTATCTTGTGGAACAAACAAAATTGTTTTTAAATGTAATTTTCAAAAAATTATTTGCAGTATGGCTATGCCAAAATATACATATCAAGAACAGTTAGAATCATTGGATTGTGAAAAATGTTATGTTTTCAATTTTACAGATTCTTCCTTTATTTATGTTTTAAATTCAGATAATGGAAATCCAAACTATACAAACATAAAAAATTTGGGAGATAGTATATCCAATTTCAGGTTTCAAGGAGTATTTAGACAAATCAATATTGATATTAACAATCAAAAAGGATACGCTTTATTGCCTATTTTGCCTGAAAAATTTGAGTTATCAGGGGAAGATGATAATTCTTTATTTTGGAAAGATATATTTATGGGAGAAGTAAGTATAGGATATAAAAATGTTCCAAAAGAAAAAAAAGATTTTTTTGAAAACTGTTTAAAAACGTTCAGAAAAAAATAAGACAATGAAAAGTATATTTGCAATTATAACATTTTTATTTACAAGTGGTTATGTTTATTCACAGACGGCGGAATATGTAAAAGGTAAAGGTTATGAGGGGTATGTTTTCCCAAAAGAACACGCTATTTGGGGACTTCCACCTGAACCCAATCGCTATACGCCAAGCCAAGAAGATATTGCGCAAGTCGAAAAGGTATTGCAAGACAGTATCGGAACGGATTATGTGAAGTCAAACCAAAAAATGTACAAAAAACCACCCATAAACAAAAGAACGCTAAAAAAATATGTTCGTCAATATGTAGGGTATTTAACTGAAAATAACGAAATAATAATTTGGATTAATTTCTTGCATAAAGACGAATATGATGAAGAAGATAAACCAAAAGATGCAGATAAAATCAACAATGAAATTATTACAATATTTGATGGCGGTTACTATTTTTGGCGTATCACTATAAATTTATCTACCAAGAAATTATCTAATATGTCTGTAAATGGAATAAGTTAGTTTTTTTACCCATCAAAACCCCGCGTTTGCGGGGTTTTCTTTTTTTGGGTGGAAAAGAAAAATTTTGCGGCTTTGCCGCAAGGAAAAAGAATTTTAAGGCAAATTATTTGCTGTTTTCGTTCCACGCCTGCTTGTCTTTCCTTTGTTTTAAGTCCGTTTTTTCTCTGATTTTAGGCTCTTTTCGCGTAACACTCAGGTAGTAAAAAAGTTATTGATTGACAATCTCACGTTGAACTACGACAACTCCAATCAATTGCACTATATCAATGACGCAATTGCCAATTCATTCTGGAGCAGTTTGCAGGATTCCAAGGATTATACCACAGGAACCGGAGTAGAATATACCTACAACACCAACGGCTCAATGACGAAAGATTTGAACAAAGGAATTTCCGCTATTACCTACAATATTTTGAATCTGCCACGACAAATAGACATCAAACATTCGTCGGCCGAAGCACGAGATGAATACGTTTACTCCGCCGGTGGACAAAAACTCAAAGTGATACAAAAATGGAATCCGTCATATTCGACTACTCCGGTGGTAGGAACAGCGATTAACACCAGTGCCCTGACCATCACGAAAACTACCGACTACATCGGAAACAAGATTTACGAAAACGGAACGTTAAAAATGATACGGACAGACAACGGATATTTTGATTATTCCACAAATAAGTATTACTTTTACACCCGGTATCATTTAGGAAACAACAGAGTGGTGGCAGACAAAGATGCAGCAGTGACACAAAGTACGCAATATTATCCATTCGGAATGGCATTCGCAACGAGTACGGGGCAGAATGT
>JAISKT010000031.1 GCA_031261295.1 Candidatus Symbiothrix sp.
TGAATGGCTTCTAACCGGCGAGGGCGAAATGTTGAAAATAAAAGAAAAGCCAATTAATATACCTAAGTTAATACCGTTTTACGATGCCCAGGCGGAAGCCGGAACCGTTCAAATGTCAAACATGGATCCGGTAACAGAGCCGGTAGAATGGATTGATGCCGGAGATTGGTTTCGCGATGCCGACAGCGCCATGCGTGTGCATGGCGACAGTATGTTTCCCGTATATGAATCGGGCAGTATTATCGCTATGCGAGAAGTGTTTGACAAGCGATTAATTGTATTTGGTCAAGATTATATGATTCAAACGAGCGAATATAGAGTAATAAAAAGGCTTCAAAAGTCAGATATTCAAGGATGCTGGTTGCTATGTTCAATTAATGAAGACACATGGCAGAAAGGCTCATTATTGGGAAGATTAATACATGAGCCGTTTGATATAGAGGTAAACGATGTTACAAAGATATTTCGGGTGCTTGGCTGCGTGAAACGTAACGAAAGCAGTAGAATTGTATATACTAATAATAAAAGAAAATAATAGCATGGGGTTAAGATTTAGAAAAACAATAAAGCTAATGCCGGGGGTTAAATTGAATCTAAGTAAAGGCGGAATTTCAACAACGATCGGAAGTCGTGGTTTTTCTGTGACTTCATCAAAAAGAGGTACATATTTAAATGCCGGAATATCCGGAACGGGATTGTCTTCTCGAACAAATATTGGTAAAATTAGTCAAAAATCTAATAATAAAGAACAGGTTCCCAAAGAAATAAAACCTATCTCAAGAGCGACATATTTGTTTTGCAAGACGATGGCATTTGTATTTATTTTTGTATTTGTTTTATTGTCGGTAATCATATTCCTCACTGGCTCAAAAGTGTTTGCGATAATATTTCTTTTGATAGGATTATTCATTTCTATGGCACTAATAAAATCTTCAAATGTTAGATATAATATCAACAGAATCAAAGATAACAATATAACTACAAATAATTGATTATAGGGACTTTATAAATAAATCATTGAATATAAGCAGATAAGCGCATATTTTAAGAACAATTAACAAATGAATTGATAACAAAAAGTGCTTATATTGTTTTGCCGATTTTGGCGGTTTTTGGGCGCGATTAAGGGGGTAAAAGTGCTTATATTGTTTTGCCGATTAATGGTTATCTACTTATACCTACGATTCAAACAATAAAATGCCAACTAAAAAATTAGTGCAAGATTGGCAAAATAATTCATGGGTAAATATGGAACAATACCTGATGACTTATGATGAAAATGGGAATGGCACATCGGTAGAATTTTGGTTTTGGATAAGAGATGGTTGGTTAGCAATAGGCGACTTAATGACAGAAACAATATTATACTACAATAACATGCAAAGCAATTTCAGGTGGGGTTGTCACAAATTGACCGCATCTTATATAAATGTGTCCGATAACAGCACAGCTATTGTAGAGCCGCCTGCAACGCCGGAATTAAACGCTATTTCCATTTACCCCAACCCAACCACAGGAAAATTGGAAATTGGAAATGGAGAACTCAAAATTCAACAGATTTCAATTTTCAACATGTTAGGCCGTAATGTATTGAATACACAACAAACAACATTGGATATATCGCATTTGCCGACCGGTGTCTATTTTGTACAAATAAAAACCGAAAAAGGCAGGGTTACGAAAAAGGTTGTGAAAAGCGGTATATAAGTCAAAATTCAGGCTGAAATCGTGGCTCAGACAGATTTCGCAATCCCCAGTTCCAATCCCCTTAATTCCGCCAAACCACGCAAACGTCCGATGCAGGAATAACCCGGATTGGTCTTTTTCTTCAAATCATCCACCATCTGATGGCCGTGATCGGGACGAATCGGAATCGATATTTTCCGCTTTTGTTGCAACAGGAAAAGCTGTTTCATCACATTATACATATCCACATCGCCTTCCAAATGGTTGGCCTCGTAGAAATTGCCTTCCGCATCCCGTTTTGTGCTGCGCAAGTGAACGAATCCGACCCGGTCGCCCAAGCGTTCCATCATGCCCGGCAGGTCGTTGTCGGCACGCACGCCAAACGAGCCGGTGCACAAACAAAGTCCGTTGGATTTGTTGGGAACGGCGGCTACTACTTTTTCAAAATCTTCTTCCGTACTTAAAATACGCGGCAAACCCAAAATGGGATAAGGAGGGTCGTCGGCATGAATTACCAATTGTACACCGGCCTCATCGGCCACAGGGCAAATTTCTCTCAGAAAATAAATGAGGTTTTCACGCAGTTTTTCCGCATCCACATTTTTGTAGCGGTCTAAAGCTTCCTGAAATTGTTCGACTGTAAAACTTTCTTCCGACCCGGGCAAACCGGCAATGATATTCCGGGTAAGCAAATGTTTGTCGTCATCGCTCATTTGCGCGAAACGGGCGGTAGCTTTGGCGATTTCTTCCGCCGTATAATCCTTTTCCGCTCCCGGTCTTTTCAGAATAAACAGGTCGAAGGCGACAAAAGCCGCTTTCTCAAACCGCAACGCTTTAGAGCCATCCGGCAGGGTATAAGCTAAATCCGTGCGTGTCCAATCCAAAACCGGCATGAAATTGTAAGTCACAATATATACACCACAAGCGCCCAAGTTTTTGAGGCTTTCCTTGTAGTTGTCGATGTATTTCTGAAAATCGCCTGTCTGCGTTTTGATGTGTTCGTGTACCGGCACACTTTCTACAACCGACCAAGTCAAGCCGACTTCTTCGATTATTTTTTTTCGTTTCAAAATTTCCTCTTTCGTCCAAACTTCCCCATTGGGAATGTGGTGCAAAGCGTTTACAATACCGGTCGCTCCGGCTTGTCGAATGTCCCACAGACTGACAGGGTCGTTGGGGCCGTACCATCTCCAGGTTTGTTCTGATAAATACATAGATAAATATTTTTAGTTATTATTTTGATGGTGCAAAGTTACGAAATCTTTTTGGAATAAAAATTGGTAATTATTATTTATTATCTTTGCACCCAAATTAGGCCAGTTATGGAATTGAAAAAAGGTTGGAATCACGTATTTGCGCTCTTTATTGTCGTCTTTTGGGGCATTACTTTCATTTCTACGAAAGTGTGTTTGTTGGCAGGCCTCAGTCCGGAAGATGTCTTTTTCTACCGTTTCTTGCTGGCTTACATCGGGATATGGTTTTTCGGCAAACAGCGCTTATTCTCGAACAATCTGAAAGATGAAATCTATTTTGTCTTTCTCGGAATTACCGGCGGCTCGGTTTATTTCCTAACGGAAAATTATGCCGTCCAATACACACTGCCGTCCAATGTTTCGCTTTTGGTCTGTGTGGCTCCCTTGTTTACGGCTCTACTCTCCATTTGGTTTTTGAAAAATGAAAAAATCAGTCGACCGTTGGTTCAAGGAATATTCATCGCATTTCTGGGTGTGGCATTGGTCGTGTTCAACGGACAATTTATCCTCAAACTGAATCCGCTTGGTGATATTCTGAGTATCGCCGCCGCTTTCTGTTGGGCGATTTACAGCATTCTGCTAACCAAAGTAAATAATCGTTATTCAAATGTGTTCATTACCCGAAAAGTCTTTTTCTACGGACTATTGACCATCCTTCCCATCTTCTGTTTCAAACCCTTAACGGTTAATCTCGACATTCTACTTCAACCGATAGTAATCGGCAACATACTCTTCCTCGGAATCATCGCCTCTTTGCTTTGCTATTTCTTTTGGAATCTGGCAGTCAAAGGATTAGGCGCCGTATTGACAAACAATTATATCTACCTCATTCCGGTAATAACGCTGATTGCTTCATCGATTATCATCCATGAAAAAATTACTGTTTTCGCTATTATCGGGACAGTGTTGATTTTGGCGGGGGTTATTCGGGCGGGGAAATAAAATTATCCAACATAGCTATGCATTCCTCCCAAAAAATAACTGACCCCAAAGAATGTCATCAGAATGGAAAAGAACGCGATGATGCAGTAGATGTGAAATTTTTGTGGATTCCGGAAAAAAGGGAAACTGCCTTTGTGTAATGGTAAGGCATAAATGAAAAGGGTAATCAACGCCCAGGTTTCTTTGGCATCCCA
>JAISKT010000034.1 GCA_031261295.1 Candidatus Symbiothrix sp.
GAAAGAATTATTGTCAGAATCAAAGGGGTCTCGGAACAATAATTTGCAGGGCCTCTTTCTGTCATTGCGGGCTTGATCCGCAAGCACATGAAAGAACCTATTGTCATTGCAGGCTTGACCCGCAATCCCCTAAAAAACGGTAAAAGAATTTTTATAAACTATTAATTAATAGTGTTTAACGGCTTAGCAGGCGAGAATTGAAAATCGACGTAGTCAAATCTCCTGCTAAGCCGTTAAACACTATTCTTGCAAAGTAAGCATTCCGTCATCTACACCTGCGTCATCTTTTCCGCCCAGTTCATAGGTAGTAATTCGGATAGTTCGTTCACTTTCTGTTCATTGATTCGGTTTAGGACATCGGTCAACCATTCTGTTGGGTTCACGTTGTTGAGTTTGCAGGTACCCAGCAGAGAGTAGATGATAGCGGTGTGTTCAGCGGCATCGTGATTTCCACAGAAGAGGTAGTTTTTTCTGCCCAAGGCTAAGGGTCTCACGCCGTTTTCGGCTAAATTATTGTCGATATTGTATCTTCCGTCCAAGACATATCGTCCCAATCGGGGATAAATGGTATAAGCATAAGCGATGGCTTTGCCGATGAGGGATTGAGGCAAGACTTTCCTGTAATTTTCATCCAGCCATTTCTCGAAGGATTTGATAATCGGATATGCCTTTTCTTCCCGTCTCTGTTTGATTTCTTCGACAGATAATCCATCCTGCTTCATGTCATATTCCAGGTCATAGAGCATACGGATTTGCTTCAAGGCATAATCTGCCCGGACAGTATCATTTTTTAGGGCGTTCTCAAACTTGCGTCTGACATGTGCCCAGCAGCCTAAAAGCAATACGTCCTGTTTATTTTCATAGATGGTATAAGCACCATAGCCATCGCTTTGCAGCGCTCCCTTAAAATCTTTCAGTATGCTTACCGCCACCCTCTGCGCCCGGGAGCCTTTATCATAATGGAAAAACAGTAGTTTCCTTATCGGTGCGTGAACAATCCAGTGATAGGCTTTGACGGTAGCACCCGGCTTGTCTTTGTCCACTACCGGTATCGTTGATTCGTCAATTTGGATATAACCGGAAGACAATACTTCCTTTCGGAGTGTTTCATAAAGCGGTGTCAGTAATTTTATTGTTTCTGTAAACCAGCCGTTGACGGTAGAAGCGGCTAAATGGGTGCCTTGTCGCTTAAAGATTTCTATTTGACGATAAAACGGCAAATGATCCTGATATTTGCTGACCAGCAAGTGCGCTAACAACGATGCTCCGGCATTGCTCCTGGGTAAAACTTGTGTGGGAAGCCCGGCGATTATCACGCCCGCTTCCCGGGGCAAGGCATATTTTTTACGTTCCAAGCGTTTTACCCAAAATTCTCCGGGGGTATATTCCAATCGTTCCGTGATTTCTTCTCCGATACATTTGGAGCCTTCGGGTATGTTTTCCGGCTCGATTACCGTTACTTCTCTCCGTAAACCCGGGTCTAATGCCATACGGACAGGTTTCGCCGGAGTTGCTTTTTTGTGAACGCGGGTATAGGTAATGGTTTGCGGTTCTTCCCGGACTTCTTTTTCTTCCGGCAACTCTTCCATCCCTTGAAAATCCAATTTCAATTGATCGGGATCTTCCGGCAAATAACGTTCGGATTTGCGCCCGAAAAACGCCCGGCGAAAATAAGCCAACTCGTCCAATAATTTCTGTTTTTCTTCGCGCAACTTGGCATTCTCTTTTTCAAGAGAAATGACCTTTTCTGCCTCTGTGAATTGCTTTTTCATGCTGTAAAGGTACAATTTTTATTCCGGTTACGCAAGAAAAAAAGCAACTGTTTTGCACTATTCCGGCACTTTTTTCAATCTTTTTTTATAGCTGATTTTCTCTACCGAAATACCCTCTACCATCAGGACCAAATCTGTCCAGGTCAACTGATAACTCCCTGTTTGCGGGTCTAATTCGGGCAAGGCAAAGCGACCCCGTTCCAGCCGTTTGTGATAAATAACCAATCCGCCGGATTCCCAATGCAAGAGTTTCATGCTGCTGCGGCTGCTGTTGATGAAGATGAATACCTCGCCACTCAACGGGTCGCGACCCATCTGCGAGCGAACCACCCCTGAAAGGGTGTCAAAGCCCTTGCGCAAATCGCAGCCGCCCACGCACAGATAATAACTGTCCGATGCTCCCAAACTGAACATCAGGTGGTCACTTGTAGAAGTTGGGTAACCAATGCCAGTGAAAATCCTTCGCCACAGGGGAGTCGCAGCCGGTTGCCGTTGGCATATTCTATTTCAAGGGAGCAGGGCAAGGGGGCGGCGGTAATTTGCAACGGACGAATACGAGCCCCCGTTGCGCTGACCGGGGCTGTGTCCGGATGTGCCCGATTGTAACGCTTGCGCCATCTATAAAACTGATTCTCGGTCAATCCGTGGGCTGTGTAGAATTGTTTTGCTCCTTGACCTCCTTGCTCATAATAACTCGCTATTATGGCAAAGCCTTCCACTGTACTTAGTCTGTGTTTGATTGTTGTTCCCATCGCTTTTTGACGACAAAGGTAATGGTGCGAATGGATGAATACAAGATGCGGTGGAGCGAATGGTTACCTTGCAAATTACGACAACCGCCAATTAACGGTTATCAGGAGATTGCGGGTCAAGCCCGCAATGACAAGTCTTTCATACCCGCAATGACAGGTCTTTTGCCTTCTCCCCTCCCTTGTGGGGAGGGGTCGGGGGAGAGGTCAAATTTAACCTGCCGCGTACATACATTTTTCATTAAAAATGTTTACCTTTGCACCCGAAAAAATAATATCATCTAATCCATTATAATTATGAGCTATAAAATAATTACGGCAGAAGAAGCTGCCGGCCTGATCAAAGACAATGATGTGATCGGGTTTAGCGGCTTTACGGCTGCAGGTTGTCCGAAAGCAGTCACCAACGAGTTGGCAAAAATTGCGGAAGCGGAACACGCAAAGGGCAATCCGTTCAAAGTAGGTTATTACACCGGCGCTTCGACCGGCGATTCGATCGACGGCTGTCTCTCACGGGCGCACGCCATCAAATTCCGTTCCCCGTATCAATCGAACAAGGATATGCGGACGGAGTTAAACAACAGGGAAGCCCATTATTTCGATTTGCATCTTTCAGAGATACAGCAATATATCCGTTACGGATTTCTTCCGAAACCGGATTGGGCGATTCTCGAAGCCTGCGATATTACGGAAGACGGCAAAATCTATCTGACCTCCGGTGTCGGTATTTCACCTACCGTTGCCCGTCTGGCTGACCGTATCATCATCGAATTAAACCGGTATCATCCGAAAGACTTGGCCGGAATGCACGATATTTATGAATTGGCGGATCCCCCCGTGCGCCGGGAAATTCCGATTTACACGCCCGGCGACAAAATCGGCGTTCCATACATCCAAGTCGATCCGAAAAAGATTGCGGGTATTGTGGAAACCAATCTGCCCAACGAAGTGGGCGCATTCACCCCTTCCGACGAAGTAACCAACCAAATCGGTAAAAATGTAGCCGATTTTCTGTCCGCAGAAATGAAAGCCGGAAGAATACCTGCCGGTTTCTTGCCGGTTCAATCGGGCGTAGGCAATGTGGCAAATGCCGTTCTGGGAGCAATGGGCGCCAACGAAGATATTCCGCCTTTTGAAATATATACCGAAGTGATACAAGATTCCGTTGTCCAATTGATGAAAGAAGGCAATGTGAAATTTGCCAGCGGCTGTTCGCTCACTTTGAGTACTCCGGCATTGGAAGAAATTTACAATAACTTACCGACATACAAGGAAAAATTATTGCTCCGTCCGCAGGAAGTTTCCAACTCTCCGGAAATTGCCCGCCGTTTGGGATTGATTTCCATCAACACCGCTTTAGAAGCCGATATTTTCGGAAACATCAATTCTACGCACGTATTGGGTACAAAAATGATGAATGGTATCGGCGGTTCGGGCGATTTTTGCCGGAACGCCTACCTCTCCATTTTCACTTCCCCTTCTACGGCTAAAGATGGAAAAATCAGCGCGATAGTCCCGATGGTTTCTCACGTTGACCACAGCGAACATTCCGTAAAAATCCTTATTACCGAACACGGTATCGCCGATTTGAGAGGAAAATCACCGATTCAACGCGCCGAAGAAATCATCAACAATTGCGTAGATCCGCAATACCAAGGTTTATTAAGGGATTATCTCAACTTGGGACAGAAAGGACATACCCCGCAAAATATGG
>JAISKT010000049.1 GCA_031261295.1 Candidatus Symbiothrix sp.
TAACATATTGTATATCTGTGCGATATTTGCATGATTTTTCCAATGAATTTGGTCGTTTTTTGTTAGAATAACAAATTTACTGTATTGGTCAATAAACTTGTATTTTCTTTTTTCCGCCAATATGGAAAACCATTTGGATAAGAACGACTGTTTTTTGGATTGATTGGCTATCTTGTTATATTCTTTTGAAAAATGAATTTCCGCTATTTTTTGGCTTCCGTCCTGAATACTGGGAAGCAAGGTAAATTCGTGGGTGTAGGTCGATATGACAATATCCGCTTTGATTTTTTGCAATGTTTCCGACAATTTGGATTGGTGAAGGCGGCGTTTTTTCACCTGTTCGCGCATGCGTTTCCAAAAGGGATATTGTTTTAATTCATCGTAATAGATGCCCAAATCAATGAAATGTATTTTATCGGAAAAGGAATAAAAATTCGGTTTGTTTCCCTGATTGGAAGTGATAATGGACACATCGTATCCCAGCACGTCAGTCAGGTAATTTGCTTTACCGCAAACGCTTCTCTCCATCCCGCCTGTCTGGGAACAATCAATGATGCAATAAACTATCTTCATTTATTTTTTCGTAAGATAATTTCTTGATTCGTTCCAAATCCTAAGCAATCGACCAAGTATAAGAAAAAAGCTACCGGGTATTTCAACACACCGGATTGTTGCTTGATAAAATTCACGGCTTCATAGTCATTCCTCCGGGTGTGTTTCACGACAGTCAAGCCGGTTTTCGCTGCGGCTATCTTGATGCCTTTCCTTGAAAAGCCTACCAGATGATACGGAATATTGAACGGACGCAAATAATTTATTCCCACGCCTCTTCCTGTCTTTTTCAGCGTACTTATCCAGTTCCTGAAAGAATGTTCATTAGGAGATACAAAATACAAAACCCCTCCCGGTTCCAGCATATCCGCACACTTTTGAAAATAATCGATGGGATCAGGAACATGTTCCATAACCGAGTCGGAATATATCACTGAATACCTCTTGTCGGCATTCATGTCTAAGAAGTCCGTACCGTTCACTTTCGCTTGAGGAAAGCTTTTTCTTAGAGCAATGGCAAACTCTTGGGAAGGCTCTTGCAACTCAATGTTCCAGTGCTGCTCTTGAAAGAGATACTGCGCCATAAACGCCTGTATTCCGGCACCAAACTCCAAAAATTCTTTATTTTTTGTTTGGAGATGTTTTTCAATTTCCCGGAAACGCCTTTGGGGAATAATACGTTCTCGAATAACGGTTGAAGTAGTATCCAAGGCGGGGATATAAGAGGCGTTATACAATTCTGCAAAATCCTCTTTATTCCATACCGGAAGCGGATTGGCGAAAATCGTGTGACAGTTTTTGCATTTTACCGCCTGTATTTTTTCAGGCTTCTCAATGTTTACTGTTCCTAAAGAGCATTCTCCTATAACGGAAAAAGATTTGCTGTTGCATATCGGACAAGTATTGTAGATAAACTGGGGCATACGATTAATTTTTATTGTTAATAAATATCCAACGGATAGATCGCTTCCATCTTTGAAATGTCAATCTTTTCCATTTATGTAATTCCAGATAGTCATGATAGAGATAGGGAAAACAGACTTTCAGCGTATTTTCTTTTTCTTTTCTCAATATATCGCCGGCTTCTTTGCTGCCGCTTAATCCGGATGGTTCCATGAGAGCGATGTATTCATCCACAATCTCGACTGATTTATTGTACTTAATAATCGCCAGCAAGGCAAATTTCCAATCAGATACGATCTTCAATGTTTCATCATACCATCCAAGCTCATCAAACAAATTTCGTTTAGTAAAAGTAGCTTGATGCTGCAAGGTGTCAATAAAAAAATGATAAAAACTAAGTTTGGAAGGAGCTTTCAGATCAAGCATGAACCCTTTATAAGGCATTCGAACATGTCCTACAACAAAATCCGCCGTATGTTCGGTTGCAAAAACCTTGGATAATGTATCCGGCGCAAAGAAGCAATCCCCTGAGTTCATGCATATCACATAGTCTCCTTGGGCTTGCAGAATGCCTTTATTCATGGCATTGTATATGCCCTTGTCAGGTTCTGAGACCCAGTAAGCAATATGCTCTGCATACTTTTCAATTATTTCCACACTATTATCGGTAGAATTTCCGTCGATAATAATGAATTCATAATCAATAAATTTCTGACAAATAACGCTCCGGATGGTTTTTTCCAAACCGGCGGCATTATTTCTGTTGACTGTTATAATGGATAGTTTCATTATATTCTACAATTTTATTTTGCCTGTCTTATTTGTTGATAAATCCGTTCTATATTTTCCAAAACACCTTCGCGATCGTGCCTTGATTTTGCAACGGATCTCGCATTCATCCCCAAATATTGCATTTTTGATGGATTTGACAATAAAGAAGTGATAACTCCTGATAGATAATAGGGATCGTTGGGAGGAACTAAAATGCCTGTTTCATCATTATTTACTAACGATGATATTCCTCCAACATTCGTTGCCACAACAGGCAATCCAACTATTTGGGCTTCACAAACGCTATTTGGGCTGTTTTCAATATAGGAAGGATGAATAAAAATATCGGAATCCAACAAAAGAGAAACTAATTCTTTGGATGTTTTTTTTCCAACCAAAGAGATATTGTTCGCTATATACTTCTTTTTCATGATTTTTTCGATTGTTTTCACAACGCAGTCTTTTGAAGACGATCCACATATTATCCATTGAAACTGTATTTTTCTTGATTTTAAAAGATCAGCCGTTTTAAGGATGAGGTCGAATCCCTTATAAGTAGCAGGAGATAAAACAGAAATGAACTGCATAATTTTTCGTTGATGAGGTTGCCATTGTGTTGCAGTGTAAAAGTCAGAACGAAGCACTTCTGCCAAGTGAAAATAGGTTACGTCCTGAGCTAATGATTCTGCAATTGTCTTATCCCACTCTGTACGTCCCATAACAAAGCGAATGGTGTTAAAATAGGTCAATTCCCTTTTTGCCATTGCCTGAAACATCTTAAACTGTTGTCTTTCTCCCATACCTCTTAGGAAAGAAAACCAATGAAACGACTTGCGATAAAATAAATTTGCAGAGATTCCCGGTGGAAAATAAGCATGGACATAAGGATTCAGGAGCCCTTGCAAGTGAACAACCACTTTACATTCCAAATAAGGTATTATTGTGCAAAGAAAGTTTTCCGTTCCGAATATCTGAACTATATCCGGATTGAAATCTTGTATGGCTTCGATATAGTCGTTTATTAAAACCTCATCTTGCATCTTACATGTGAATTTTTGATAAATCCGCACGAGTGGATTTGGAGACATTCGATACTTGATTTTATAAAACCTGATATTTTCCTCTTGCGTCACAATAGAGGAGGCGTTTGTTAATCCCATAACAGCTAATTCGATACTCTCAGATTGTTGTAAAGTCAGAATCAACGATTGTGTCCATCCAGTGACAATGAAAGTGTCATTGGAGTCAAAAAACTGACCTATTAATAGTGCTATTTTCATAAAACTGTTTTTTCAGGATATAAAAGCGCTTTTATATCTTCATCGTTCATGGTTCGTATTGCTTTGGAAAAACAAAGAGCTACACAAAACCAGACAAGAAAATAACGCAGAGTAAAGGATGGAAGTCCATACGGAGCCATATCAATTAGCCATAACAAAATTAACAGGGCGCAGCCTTTAGAAAAGACATTCTTGGAGAAACCAAGTCCAAGCACAATAGCTGGAAACAACACCAACAAAAAAAGAGCCAAATAAACAATTCCACCATTCAATACCAATTGCAGATAACCACATTCAATATAGATTCGATTATCCAAATCCTTATAACTTAGCGCATGACCAATCCAGTCCTCATCTACACCCGGACAATAATAAGTACCATTAATACCCTTTCCTATTGCCAAGTCAGTTTCCGTCATATCCAAAAAATAGGCGAGGAATACTACTTCCCGAGTGTTTTCCCCTGCTCGCTCCGTGATTTTGGAAAACATTCCTCCCTGATTAGAAATATATATACCATAGCCGGCAATGCTTATCAATACAACCAAACAAATAAATCCAAGTTTTTTTAGGAGCGTAATCGTTTTATTTGTAAGTATAAAGATAAAAAAGGCAAACAATAAAAAACAACCACAAGACAACATGATACTTCTTCTTGCCGTGACGGTAGCCAAGAGTAACCCCAGAAGCATAGCTGCTAAAGCAATACCGAATCGTCTCTTGGAATGATAAAAAGCGGTCAACAAAGTAAGCCCGCTTCCCATGGCAAGCGTCCAAATATATTGCTCTGCAAAAGCCCGCTTATGTATTAGAAAGAAAAAAAGAAAAGGAAATGCAACAAGAAAAAATAGGCCAAGCTGATAGATGTATGAAAATAGCTTTTGTAAAAAGGCGGAATTATTGATTGGAATAAACAAAACCAATGGTACTAAGTATTGTACAAAACGATCGGGACTAAATAGATATTCTTTTACGTATGGATAATTAAATATAAATCCATGATAGATAATATAACATTGCCAAGCCAAAAAGATAAAAATGATTATACGCAAATACCAGGTAGGAATGTTTTGCAGGGAAGCTAATTTAGTCCAGTAAAACACATAAAGCATCAAAGCTGCCAATTGTATTATATTTACAACAGCACCAGGTAAAATATAGAACAAAAGGCCCGTAGCTATCGAATAAATCAATATGCCGGCAAAAAAACGATTCATATTTGTTTGATAGACAGTATTTAAGCTTTCCATATTCCCCCCTTTCCTTCAATGAAAATTTTACGGTATTGCAACGGGGCTAAAACGATTCCATTTACATTGGATATAATGGATGCAATAAATATAGAGCAAACTCCCATATTAAAGTATTTGAGCAAGCCCAAACACAGGGCGATAAACAAAAAAGGAGATACAAAACAAGAATAAAATTGAATTTTCAGAGCGCCAATCCCATTCATTAAGTTCACAAATATAGAACCAAACATCATGGATATGGTGGATAATAAACACCAAAAAGAGACCATGTAGGGAATAGATATAACATCCTTCCCAATCCAAATCGAATAAGCTACCGATGAAAAACAAAACATCAATACTCCAATAATAATAAACACGAACAGCACGAGATGATATTTTTTTACGGCTCGCTTTATCCACTCGTGATCGTTGGAAACGTATGCGTTTGTTGCCGCTGACCAAAAAGGAATGAGTAGAGTTAAAAATCCCATATAAAGGACATTAAAATATTTATACGTGATGTTGTATAATGTAACATCTTCCATTCCCATATACCGCCCAATGATAAAATTTGCAGATTGATAGTGAATCAATCCGGCAACTTGAATGACAAAAAAAACAATTCCAAGGTGGAATATTGATTTGCATGAGTCAATATTTATATGAGAAAAAGAAGGTCGATAGGACTTATATTTCGTTGAAAAAAGAATTAGATTAGAGATGAGTAATACAATTAATGGGGCTAAACAAAGAGAGATGCCCAAATAGATAAGCGAGCCTTGGGTAGTCTTAGTAAGAATGAAGATAATTAACAAAGAAACTAACTGTCCTGCCACATCAATTAACGAGGCTTTTGCAGGCTTTTGGTCGGCAGTTAAAATCGTTATGATTATTCTCAAAATGAATTGAATGCAGAAGTAAGTAAATACAATTAAAAATAACGATGATAAGGTTGAAGACAGGCTTTGGTCAACGTTTAAAAGGCTACTCCAATCTATGTAATTATTAATTAAAATAAAAATAATCCATACTACAAAAAATATGGCGGAAAGCATTGCATAAGTCGAACTGACATAGGTTTTTGCCAGTTGAGTATCTTTTTTTGTAACTGCCTCCGTGAATTTATTTCTTAATCCATTACTTAATCCGATATCAAAAAAAGCAAACCATCCGGTAATAGAACTAACTGTAAGCCAAATACCATAAGACTCCGTATCAACATAATGTATTGTCAGGGGAACTAAAAGCAAACTAATAATTATCCCAATCAATTTTAAGAAGAAGGAACCTGCGATATTCTTTTTTAAAACATGTGTTCTTTCTGTTCCTGAACTTAAAAATTGCTTAACAATAGTTGAAAAATTGCGATGCATAATTAACTCTTTCTGTAAATTCCCACTATCGTGTGGCCAATAGCCCAGTCCGATAGTGTATTGGTGATATTCTCCATTTTAGATTGAAACAATAATGAAATAAGTTTCCGCAAATATCTGTTTTTTATCACCTTTTTTTTGACTGTACTTTTATACCATTCTTTATGATAGGGCTGGAGGGGTTCATAAATAAGATTACACAGATTAATATCAAAGATACTTGAAAGGCACTCTAAGGAATCTTTGTTCCACCAACCCACATGATGCGGAGGAAAATTTAGAGAGGCAAATTCCTCATTGATAAATGAAGCGTTATTAGGTACGGCAATTATCAGATACCCGCCGGGTTTGAGACATTCCAAAGAATCCTCTATAAATGAGTGTACGTCAGCAACGTGTTCTAATACTTCAAAAGAACATACAATATCAAATGCGTTTTTATGCGCCTCCTTAAATTCGCTTAAAAGTTTGTTTTGTACCGGTCTTCCTTTCTTTAAGGCTTCTGTTACGGCTTGTTGATTCAATTCCAAACCGACCGCCTCTACTCCATACTCATTAATAACTTTTGAGATGAAATCTCCTTCGCCACACCCAATTTCGAGCACAGTAATTCCTTTTCTCAAAAAAGGGACTACTTGTTGGTGCTCCCATTTCCATGGATTGTAATACCAGTCATAACGTTGGAAATAAGCATAAAAATCAGAATTGCCCTCAACAACAGGATGAAAAAAGATATAATTTGTTTCCTTACACTTGTATTGGTCTATTTTATCTATTCCTTGGAAAAAATGAGAAGGATCATAATTAAAATCACGTTTATACGCATCAATTATTTTCTTCGCATCCCATGTCTTTATTAATAAGACATCCGGCTTCTTGGTTATGGGCGATAAGATAAGCTTTTCCATTCTGTTATTTATTTTTTAACAAATCATTAATCCTCATTTTTCCGTAAAGTCTTCCAATAAGGCATTCCAAAAATCAGCACTAAAGATATAACCAATGTTCCCATCAAAACAGCGAGGGCAACCATCTTCTTTTTTGGTTCAACCGGGTCATTAATGATATAGGGTTTGTCTATCATTTTTAATTTAGGCATTAGAGCGGCATAACGAACGGCTGTTTCTTCCCTTTTTCCCAGTAAGAAAATATAAACAGACTGTTGAAGTTCCTGATTCCTCTTTAATCGAATATAATCCCGCTCAACAGAAGGAATAACGCCAATTTTTTTGTTTATTTCATTATCCTTTTTCTTGATAGTGGCCAATGCTGTTTGCAATCCTTCCTTTGCATTATCAAGCGATTGAATCATATTTTTTCGTTGAGCTTCCAGCTGTGTGTCCATTGATTGAGCAAAAGCGCTTTGTGTGTTTGTTTTATACAGTTCATTCCGTTTTAATAAGGCATCATTGTATTTTTCAATAATTCCTGCTACACTCGCATCGGAAGAACTATTAAGATTGAAAGGTATCAGACTGTATTTATTACTTTCATTTTGTATGAACTCCCGGATAGCGTCAGCCAGATTCAATTGTGTTTCGGTTTCCAACAATGTTGCTTGTACTTCCCCGCTCATTGCAAAATAAAACTTAACATCCGCCTCAATATCCGTCAGATTATATTTGTCTTTGAATTCTTGAATTTGCCGGTCGGCTTCAGCTAATTCCAATTCAGATGAGCTTAATCGTTTGTTTATGAAATCAATCGTTCGAGAGTATCCGTATTCTTTATCTTCATCCCAATTTTTATTATAAGTATCTATAATTGTCGTTAGAATTTTCTTAGCCATGACTACATTTGCATTATTCATAGACAAATTGATAAGATCTGATGTTTTTTTTTGATAACCGATATCCAAATCTTTTTGGTAAATTTGGGTCATCACATCATAGTTGGAATAAAATATTTTTAATCTGAACGGCGTTTTATATCCATCATAATACGGAGACTTTTCAAGTGTAAAATCACCCCAGATAGTTTTCAAAGTAGCAGGATAGGAAGTAATTTCATATTTTCCTATCGTTTTTTTGCCTTCCTTTACTTTTACTTTTGTTTTATCCTTGTGAATATTTAGATCCAACATAATGTCTGTGGAAATAGTATCCGACATAATAGGAGCGACTGATAGAATAATGGGCGATTGGTCATATAATTTTTGTTTCGATAGACCTAAAAATTCAGACAGCGTATAGGCTTTATTCAATTCCAGCGTTTTAACTACATCCTTAATGTTACCTTCCGACTTCAATATTAGCGTTTCATCCTCTATGCTTTCCGATCCTGATGCTATTCCCAACATGCTTAACATTCCACTATTTTGCCGTCCTATACCTGCAGAACCGGCAAACGAGTCATCGTGTCGTAAAGCCACTTTGGCTGTTACGGCATAAACCGGTGTTTTCACTTTCAGATAGAGAATGCCCAAAGCTAAACAAACCGCTCCGCTAATGACAAAATAATACCAATGCTGAAAGCACAACTTGATAAAATCCAGTACTTGTTCTTTTTCAGCTTTATTTTTTGGAGTTTCCATAATCAACTGATTATTAAGTATATTAATTTTTTGAGTTCGACATAATTCCAAGAATGGATACCAATACCGATACGGCGGTAAACGAAATGGATAATATGGATAATGTGTAATTTTCACCCGCACCAAACTTACTCTCCTTTTTCTTTGTGTTGTTCGGTTCTACATACAGCACATCATTCTGTTGCAGGTAATAATAAGGAGAATTAAAAATTTCCGTTTTAGTGAGGTCTAATTTATGAAGTTCTTTGATGCCGTTATTCTCCCGTGCCAGGATAACATTCTGGCGGTCTCCGTAAATGGTAAGGTCGCCCACAGCGCCAATGGCGTCGAAGATAGTCACCCGTTCGTCGCTCACCACCACAGGACCGGGTTTCAATACTTCGCCCAAAACCGTTACTTTGAATGAAATAATCTGAAGATTGATAATCGGTTCGGGAAGATAATCCGAAATTTTTTGGGATAGTAATTCCACCGCTTGCGACCGGGTTAAGCCGGCTAATTTCAGTTTACCCAGTACCGGAAAATTGATATATCCGTCTTTATCCACGATATACGTTTGTACGGCAGCTGATTGAATAACCGTTGTTTCACCCGGAGCCAAATGGCTGTTCAACGGAAGATTGAATTGTGCCACCCGGGTTTGATCCAAAACCGGTGCGGAAACCGAAATCAACAAATGATCGTTGCTTCTGATACTTGGTTCATATGGAGCGGAATTTCCCGGCTGATTCTTCTGAACATACGCATCAAAGTCCTGAAAATAGGCAATATCCGTTGGGACCGACCGGCAGGAAAAAA
>JAISKT010000215.1 GCA_031261295.1 Candidatus Symbiothrix sp.
CGCACTGTTTGGAACGAGGAAGAGGAAGAATGGTATTTTTCCGTGGTGGATGTCGTGGGAGTATTGACGGACAGCCCCGACCCGTCAGCATATTGGCGGAAATTAAAACAGCGATTGAAAGAAGAAGGAAATGAACCCGTGACAAATTGTCACGGGTTGAAAATGCTTGCTGCGGACGGAAAAATGCGCATGACCGATGTTGCCAATACCGAGCAGCTTTTCCGCCTTATCCAATCCATCCCTTCGCCCAAGGCGGAGCCGTTTAAACTGTGGATGGCACGGATTGCCAAAGAGCGGTTAGACCAGATGCAAGACCCCGAATTGTCTATCGAGCAAGCCATGTTGGACTACAAGCGGCTCGGCTACTCCGATAATTGGATTAACCAGCGGTTGAAAAGCATCGAAATCCGCAAGGAACTGACCGATGAATGGAAAGCGAGAGGATTGCAGGAGGGCGTGCAATTTGCCGCGCTGACGGATATTATCACGCAGGCATGGTCGGGTAAAACCACCAAAGAATACAAGCAGTTCAAAGACTTGAAGAAAGAAAACCTCCGCGATAACATGACGAATACCGAATTGATTCTTAATATGCTTGCCGAGGCTTCCACAAAAGATATCTCGCAAGTGGAAGAGCCGACAAATTTTGAAGAGAGCAAAGGCATTGCCAAACGTGGCGGCAAAATAGCCGGAGATGCACGAAAAGCGTTGGAGCTGCAAACAGGGCAAAAAGTCGTTTCGCCGCTCAATGCCAAACGGGGTGTTTTGTTGAACGCGAAAGAAAATCAGAAGCAAATCGCAAAGAAATAAAACCGTATATCTTATTGCTAAATCATTTGGCTATTTCAAACTCAAAAAAGGGCGGCCGCGACGCGACCGCCCTACCTGTCTCTATTGCCAGACTAGTATATCGATTCCGTAATAACATTACAATGATGCGCCGGCAATTAAACTGGAGTCAATCCCATATTTCCATCGAAAGACAGTCGGCGCTTCATTGACTTCGGCAAGGTATTTTACAATTCGCGCCTTCAGTTCATCCTTCGAGGCTACGCGGATTCCCCGGAGCATGGTTCTGGCCATTTTCCCAAAGAATGGTTCAACCAGATTCAGCCAGGAGCCATGTGTAGGCGTGAATATAAACTCGAAACAGCCCGGTACTGTTGCAAGATATGCGCGAGTTTCCTTGGAAATATGTGCCGAATGATTGTCCAAAATCATTCGCAACCTTGTTTCGGTCGGATACTGTGAATCCAACATTTTCAGAAATCCAACGAATTCGCGGCTGCGATGGCGATCTTCGACGATGCCGTAAACCTTTCCTGTCAGCAGATCAATTCCGGCAAGGGGGCTGACTGTGCCATGCCGTATGTATTCGTAATCGCGCCCCCATGTTGGGATGCGCGCCGGGAACCGGGGGGTAAATCTGGCGCAGTGTTTCCAATGGCCTGTATGCCGGGTTTTTCGTCATACGAGAGAATTGCCGTCAACGTGGAGGCATTGCTTTTACGCAACAGGGCAACTTCATTGTAGACACACAGCACCTGCGCCATTTTCGCATCGAATTCCGGATCGCGGCGTTCGAGGTAATAGATCATCTTATGCGGGCGAATTTTACTTTTCATCAGTATCTTTGAAACTGTTCCCCGTGAGATCAGCGCCAGACTGGGATGGCCGGCCTCGGTACAGTGTTTCCTGATATGGGCGGCAAGAAGACTTGTTGTCCACATTTCGTAAGAATAACCCAAATCCTTCGGTTTCAGGCATGCTAGTGATAACACCCATGCACGGGCATCTTCGGAAATTTTGGCTGGCTTGCCGCGGCCGGGCAGATCATCAAGTGACGCCATGGCTCCAAGCTGTATGGCTTTATTGACGCATCGCTCTACTTTCATGCGGTTGGTTCCATACTGCCGTGCAATGGCTGAGATCGTATCGCCGTCGGCGAATGAAAGAAGTATCCGGGCTCTCTCGACACGATGCATGGGTTCGGTGCGTGAGGTGCTCAGTCCCTGTAGAATTCCACATGTCTCCTGCGTTATTGTCAATTGCGGTTTCTTGCTTTGAAATGGCATGTGTTTCTCCTCCAAAACAGGCCGGAAAAAAATATAACACATGATCCGTATATTGTAACGTTATTATGGAATCATTGTACTAGTGACATGATTTTTAAGCGCGACGTTCTTGCCCAATTGATGCAAATGATTGGCATACGGCAATCGGAAGTTGGGTCTGGATGGGACGAACCGGAATATGCAGCTTATTCGCCCTATCCGTCCAAATCTGAATGATCGCGTTCTCATATCTGTGCGACTACTACAAGACTCTTAATAAGGTATGGGCCAAACAAAATCCTTAAACACCAGACTTCCATAATGGTCGTTAGGCGTTACAGATAGCATTTTAGCACTAGCGTCAGTATTACAGTTTTGGGTTGCAAAAAGCTCTGCATGATACTGCGGTATCCCCTCCCGATTTTTAATTCTAATTGAATATTCGGCTATACAACGTTTTCTTATCTCATCTGTATCGAAATATATGGCGCAAATATTTCTGGCCTCCCCTAAGTCAATGTGGTCTGTAGTATAGTATGCGTAACGCTTTTGAACCTCGGCGGCACATCGAGCGACAAAATCATCTTTAGGCGATACAGCTTCGGATGTATGCTCAGTTTCGGGCGTAGACCCGACATGTCCACACCCAGGAAGCCATAGCCCAATAATTATTAAGCTAAAACCTTGCAGAATCAAATTCCGTGCATTGCTAAAAGTTTTCATTTCGTTCATTTTGAGATCCTTTTTTTATACTTGCTGCCTGTTGAAGGTTTTCTAAATATTTTTATGAGTTGATAAGAACGAAGGAACAATTCGGACGTGTCTGCAACATTGCTACTCACATTGCGAACGGGTTTTAATATGAGTTCGTTGAAGTCGCTGTTTGCAATAATTGTCGCAGAATAATCTAATTTTATCTTTGGAAAAACTATTGTATTAAGTTCATCGAAAACAGTTTTAATATCAGTGATAATATCAAGTTGTACTTTGGGTGAAGCGAAAATAATTTCGCCCTTTGATGAACCAAAATACCCGCGCAGACACATTGCCGAACGCATTATTTTTTTTGCGACCCTTGTCACCGTGTCCTGCTTGCCACCGTAATTGAGTCCTTTTTCGTGACAAGCGACGTCAACGGCATATACCGTATTGCCTTTTTCCGAAAAGGACATGCCAAGGGCATCAATCTCGGCTTGTCGTAACAATTGGGATAGGGAGTTTTTCTTATACACCTCGACGCCGTCACGGATTACTTCGAAATAAGCTTCTGTTTCAATCATGAAGCCTTCCATGTCATCCTCGTTTTGCCGCTCCCACGAAGGCGATGGTTTCCAGTTCATTTGGACTATGCGGCAATTCTTTACATGACGAAGCCACGAGTAAACCAACGATTCGCCCATCTCTATTTTCATTGCTACCAAACACCTCTCCCACGGAAATCAATTTTCATCGGAAACAAGAATCGGCAACATATTTTTACAGTCGATCAGGCAATATCCAGCATGATTTTTGACAATGTTCCATTAGAAACACCCGCACCCGCTCGTTTGAAGCCTACTGATGGATCTGGCTGACGTTGCGCAATCCACAGATGGAACTCAATATCACTATTGCCAACGCCTCCCCGACGCTGAAGCAATATCCTTTGTGTTCTTCCGTGGTCTCGATTTCCTTAAAATATTCCATTATCTTCTTTATTTTTTTCCATATATTGACTTTAATATGTTTTTATCCCCATTTATATGATAATTGGTTATAAAATTGATTTCCGTGATTGTCACCGGCCTGCTCAGGTATGAATTCGTGTCTCCGAACATACCTGCCTTCCTTTCGCCAGGTCAAAAGGCCCGTAATAGAGCGCCGTCAATCCGCCGTCGCCTTCAATCATGTATTTCTCCTCTACCTCTACCTGATCCACAACGATGTAGTCTCTGCTAAGCCTGCCAGCACCTCTCTCTAGTGCTAAAACATATACGCCGGGCTCTTCCGGCCTGACTTTCCCGCGTTCGCTAGAGACGTCGATCGGCCCGTATATCGACCATGCTGTGTTATTCGAGCTGTACTCTCCAGGGAGGTTACCTAGCACGCCTACTACATACCTTCCTGGTGCGGACTCGTATATGTAGAAGCCCGGCTCTATCTTCCCTGTCCGCCACCTCGCTTCTTCAAGAGTTAGTTTTTCGTTCTCGGGATTGGTTTTTCCACACCCTGGCGCAAATATTAGACATATTAGCATTATATGTGCTACCCATGTTGCTTTGTTATTAAACATTTTTCGTCTCCTGTTTCTGATTGCCATCACTTTTACCTTTCCCTGCTCCGATTCCACCAAGTCTCAAAAGGTGTACCTTTTGACAGTTACGTTATCCTGATGAATTTCGGTAATTTGAGGTGAAGATTTTTTGAAGATTTAGATTGACAGCAGGTATATCAATCAATATGCTACTTTTTCGT
>JAISKT010000228.1 GCA_031261295.1 Candidatus Symbiothrix sp.
ATAGAACACACAAAATAAATAAGAAAGACGAAAAAGGCAATGCCATAAAGAATGTATTTGAAACAGATGCGGAAGGGAAAGATTTAGAAATTAAAGAATACTTAAAAGGTATTTCGAAATCCAATCCGTATTATCAAGAATTTCGGTTGTGGCAATGGCTCTATAATCTGAAAATTTACACAAGAGATGATGACAAAGACGTTACGGCTGAATTTATTACGAGTAAAGATGACAAAGAAAAGTTGTTTGATTTTCTAAATGGCAGAAAAGAAATTGACAACAAGGCTTTAATTACTTATTTGCTTGAACAAAAAGGAACAGCAAAGAAAGAAATCAGTAAAGAATTAAAAAAATATCGTTGGAATTATGTTTTTGACAATTCAAAGGAAAAAGAAGAAGAAAAATCAAAAAAATATCCCTGCAACGAAACTAAAACAATGATTTCTACCCGTTTGACAAAAGTTGCTGATGTTCCTGCCTACTTTCTTACGTGCAAAACAGAATATCAACTCTGGCACATAATTTACTCGGTAACTGATAAAATTGAATTTGAAAAAGCATTAAAAACTTTTGCAACGAAACAGGGTTTAAACGAAGTTTCGTTTGTCGAAAATTTCAAAAAGTTTCCGCCATTCAAAAGCGAGTACGGCTCATTTTCAGAAAAAGCAATTAAAAAATTATTGCCGTTGATGCGATTGGGAAAATATTGGAAATGGGAAGAAATTAATGACATTGGTGCAGAAAAGAAAGTAACTAGAACGCAAGACAGAATTTCAAAAATTATTACAGGCGAATATGACGAAACAATCAAAGACCGCGTTCGCGAAAAAGCCATAAACCTGATTGCCAAAACCGATTTTCAGGGTTTGCAGTTGTGGCTGGCTCAATATATTGTGTATGATAGACATTCCGAAGCAAGCAGTTTAGACAAATGGAACTCCGCACAAGATTTGGAACAATATCTGGAAGATTTCAGACAACATTCATTGCGTAACCCGATTGTAGAACAGGTTATTACGGAGACTTTGCGTGTTGTTCGTGATATTTGGATAAAATACGGACAAGGGGCAAAGGATTTCTTTAAGGAAATTCACGTTGAGCTTGGGCGTGAAATGAAAAATACTGCAGAAGACCGTGCAAAAATTACAAATCAGGTTTCAGATAATGAAAATACAAATTTGCGGATTAAAACAATGTTAATGGAATTTGCTAATGATGATTATTTTAATAATGAAAACGGTGAAAATACTGTAAGAGCATATTCTCAAAACCAACAAGATATTTTAAAAATATATGAGGATGATGTTTTACAAAACATTTCAAAGGAAGAACTTAACAAAGAAACAGGACTTACCGAAACCAAAGATGGAAAAACAAAACAAATCACATATAAAGATATTTCCAAAAAATCTTCTCCAACAAAATCGGAAGTTGAAAAATATAAACTTTGGCTGGAACAAAAATATCGTTCTCCTTATACTGGACAAATGATTTCATTAAGCAAATTATTTACACCTGAATATGAAATAGAACACGTTATTCCGCAAAGTCGTTATTTTGATGATAGTTTGAGTAATAAAGTGATTTGCGAGGCAGCGGTTAATAAACTTAAAGATAGGTATTTGGGATTGGAATTTATTAAAAAACACGCAGGAGAAAAAGTAGAATGTGGAATGGGCAAAGTTGTTGAAATTTCTTCGGAAGAAAATTACAAGAAATTCGTAACAGAACATTATAAAAACAACAATGCCAAACGCAAAAAACTTTTGATGGAAGAAATTCCCGATAAAATGATAGAACGGCAACTGAATGATACTCGATATATTAGCAAATTTGTTGCGCAAATTTTGTCAAATATTGTAAGAGAAGACAATGGAGATGACGGTGTAAATTCCAAAAATATGTTACCAGGAAATGGCAAAATTACATCCACTCTAAAACAAGAATGGGGCTTAAATGATGTTTGGAATGAATTGGTTTTGCCTCGTTTTGAAAGAATGAATGAATTAACAAGATATATTAAAGGAGAAAAAAAATCAGTAAAGTCTTTTGAGAATATTGAAGTTGAGGATAAAATAAAAATTGTGATGTCTGATGAATATCCAAGAATTAAAAAAAATATGTACATTAATTTTGATAATATTGGAGAGTTTAAAATAACAGAAATCAATAAAGACAAAGTTGAAATTGAAGGGCTGTTACAGTTTGAAAAAACAGAAGATGGAAAAATAAAAGACATAAAGCCCAATGAATTGACTTGGACTGTTGATGTTAATGACAAGCAATTTACTGCAAAGAACACCGAAGGACATACCATTCCTGCTATTCCATTAGAACTCTCAAAAGGTTTCCAAAAGAAACGCATTGACCACCGTCACCATGCAATGGATGCTTTGGTTGTTGCCTGTATGCAACGCGAACATGTTCAGTATTTGAATAACGAAAATGCAAAATCTCAAAAATTCCATTTGCAGCAAGGGCTTGCAAAAACAATACGAAATTTTGAAACTGTGCAAAAAGAAGTATTTGAAAAAGTTGATGATGTTTGGAAAATAAAGAAAGATGCACAAGGTAAGCAGATAACAAAAGAAATACAAGTTCCCAAAGATTATAAAAAACCTTGGGGAATAGACGAAGACAAAGTTCTTGCAAAATCTTCTACCAACTTTACTGATGATGCAAAAAAAGAATTGCAGAAAATAGTGGTCAGCTTCAAGCAAAATTTGCGAGTAATCAATAAAGCAACCAATAAGTACGAAAAATTCAAAGACGGCAAAAAAGTAGAAGTTAATCAAAAAGGCACTAATTGGGCAATTCGTAAACCGTTGCACAAAGAATTTGTATTTGGAAAAGTGGATTTACCTTGGGTAAAAGTTCCAAAGGGGAAAATAAATGTTGCAATAAGACGTAATTTAGATACTTCGTTTGACTTAAAGAAAATAGGAACTATTACAGACACAGGTATTCAAAAGATTTTAAAAAAATATCTTGAAAGCAAAAATAATAATCCTGAAATTGCTTTTTCACCAGAAGGAATTGAGGATTTGAATAAAAACATTTCTCAATTTAATGATGGCAAAAACCATAAGCCTATCCTTAAAGTCAGAACTTTTGAAGTGGGTAGCAGATTTGCATTAGGACAAACAGGTAACAAGAAAGATAAATATGTAGAAACTGCTGATGGTACAAACTTGTTTTTTGCTGTTTATGAAAGAAATGACACTAAAAAACGAATGTTCGAAACAGTTTCTTTGAAAGAAATAATAGAACATCAGAAACAACAAGTTGAAGAAGATATGCCAGAAAAAAGTAGAACTGTAATTCCAATAAAAAGAACATTGGAACACAAAAACAAGGATATAGAAGTTACATTTTTGTTCTATTTATCGCCCAATGATTTGGTGTATGTGCCGACAGAAGATGAAAGAGAAAATATAAAAAATATTGATTGGAGTAATTTAGATAAAGAGCAAATCAAACGAATTTTTGTTGTTAATGATTTTTCAAGTACTTGCTATTTTACCCCTAATCATATTGCTAAAAATATTGCGCCAAAAGAAGTTGATTTAAGTTTAGATAAAGAGAAAAATAAAATTTCAGGTTCATTTGATATAAAGACTGCAAGTTTTGAAGGCAAACAAATTAAAGATATTTGTATAAAACTCAAAATTGACAGGTTGGGGAATATTGAATTAGCAAAACAGGAGTATACATCCTTATGATTAAACAAACCCTATACTTCGGGAACCCGGCTTATTTATCTGTCAAAAATAAGCAACTCGTTGTTAAATTGATAGATAGTGGTGAGGTAATTACCCGCCCAATTGAAGATATTGGAATTGTGATATTAGATAATTGGCAAATCACTATAACCCAAAACGTTATCTCCTCGCTACTCGAAAATAACGCCGCTATTATACATTGCAATAATGCACATATCCCTGTCGGACTTGTCCTTAACTTAGATGGTAA